>DOWI01000228.1 GCA_003519645.1 Oscillospiraceae bacterium | reverse complement strand
TTATGGACGGGAACGGTCGATGGGCTAAAAAAAGAGCCTTGCCCCGTTCAGCAGGTCATAACTATGGCGCCCAGACATTCCGTAAAATTACAAAATATTGCGAACAAATCGGTATTAAGTATTTAACTGTATATGCTTTTTCCACTGAAAACTGGAAACGTCCTCAATCCGAGGTTGGCGCAATCATGAAACTGTTCGAGGATTATCTTAAAGAATCTATAACTGACTTCACAAAAGAAAATATACGAACTCGGTTTATCGGTGATTTTACGCCTCTTTCCCCACAGATACGCAGACTGATGAATGAGGCTGAAGAATTGACGAAAAATAAAACAGGTATGTGTCTGAATATTGCAATCAACTATGGCGGACGTGAGGAGATTGCCCATGCAGCGCGAAGCATTGCAAATGATGTTGCAGGGGGACGTATTTCACCAGAGGAAATCGGAGAAAAACTGATNNTCTATATACTGCCGGCGAACCGGATCCCGATTTAATTTTAAGGCCTAGTGGGGAATACCGCACCTCCAATTTTCTTTTATGGCAATCTGCATATACCGAATATATATTTATGGATATATTATGGCCTGATTTTACACCGGCTGATCTTGACAGCGCCTTAAATGAATTTGCGCATCGAAACCGCCGCTTTGGAGGGATATAATGAAGTCCAGAATCATAACAGGCATCATCGGTATAGTTTTGCTCATCATAATTTTGATTTTGCCGCCTATTGCATTGTTCATTGCTTTATCGGCTGCATGTGCTTTGGCTATGTTCGAGCTTCTTTCTACTACCCATGCAACGCTCGATAGAGGCATGTTAATTGTTTCAATTTCCTATTCTGCATTAATGCCCTTTTTTATATACTTTGAATCTCTGTTGCCGGCTTCAATTATAACCCTACTATATTTAATAATCATGATTTGTCTTCAAATCTATCGTCATAATCTGTACTCTATAGAGCAGACCAGCTTCGTGTTGTTGATGTCGCTGATTTTTCCGATTTCGTTCTCCAGTGTTGCATACCTACGAGTATTCAACAACAGGGACGGTCTTTTTTATGTTTTATTGGCAATCATTATACCCTGGATGAGTGATATTGGCGCATATTTTGTCGGAACATTGTTTGGCAAACATAAGCTTTGCCCCACTATTAGTCCTAAAAAGACTATCGAAGGGCTTATCGGCGGTATAATTGTATCTGTAATTAGTGCAGTTATTGTAGGATTGATTTATGAATATTTCTTTTTAAAGGACATAGCAACGGTTGTAATGTGGCAGGTTGTGTTACTTGCGCTGGTATGCGCTCCCTTGTCGGTGATTGGAGATCTGTTTGCGTCAATGATAAAACGCCAGTACCATATAAAGGATTTCGGCAATATTATGCCCGGTCATGGCGGTATCATGGATCGTTTCGACAGCTTTTTACTGGTTGTTCCTTTTATTTATTTAATTGTACACTATTTGCCTCTTGTTCAAATAAATTAGAATGAAAATTCACTTTGAAGGGACGGTATACCATGATGGTTTCCGACCAAAACCAGGATATAGATTTTCCATGCAAAAGAATAACAATTCTAGGATCAACAGGCTCTATCGGCACGCAAGCTCTTGATGTGTCAAAAAATCTCGGATGTGTTATAACAGCACTTGCCGCGCATTCTGATGTCGATGCTATGGAACAGCAAATCAGGCAATGCAAGCCTGTATTTGCTGTTTTATATAATGAAAATGCTGCCAAAGACCTTCGCTCACGTGTCAGGGATCTACCTGTAAAAATTGGTTTCGGCATGGATGGACTTTGTGAGGCAGCTGCTACAGACACCGATATAGTTCTGAATTCTGTTGTCGGTATGGTTGGTCTACAACCTACTTTAACTGCAATAGATGCAGGGCATGATATAGCGCTTGCGAATAAAGAAACACTCGTCGCCGGCGGCTCGATTGTGATGAAAGCGGCAGAACGATGCGGTGTAAAAATTTTTCCTGTCGACAGTGAGCATTCCGCGATATTTCAATGCCTGCAGGGTGCTCCCCCCAACAAAGCTCTTAAAAAGCTGATACTAACTGCTTCGGGAGGACCTTTTTTTGGAAAAACTACTGCTGAACTTGATTTTGTTACACCTTCAGATGCCTTGTGCCATCCAAATTGGAGTATGGGTTCAAAAATAACCATCGATTCCGCTACAATGATGAATAAAGGGCTGGAACTAATTGAGGCGTGTTGGTTATTTAATATAAAACCAGATAATATAGATATTGTGATACACCGGGAAAGCATTGTACATTCTTTGATTGAATATGATGATTGTTCTATGCTTGCACAGTTGGGTGTACCCGATATGAAAATCCCAATCCAATACGCATTAACATGGCCTTTACGTTTGGAATGTGATGTAAAGCGGTTGAGCTTGACGGAATACGGAAATCTCAGCTTTTATTTGCCGGATTATAAAACTTTTGTATGTATGGATATATGCAGGGAAGCAATAAAGAGGGGCGGACTATACCCAGCAGCGGTTAACGCCGCCAATGAAGCTGCGGTTGCACTTTTTCTTGAAGGGCATATCGGCTTTTTGGATATTGGATGTCTGGCAGAGGAAGCATTGAATTATACTCTGCCGACTTCAAATGGAGAGATTGAGCAGATTCTGGAAACAGACAGATATGTCAGAGAAAAGATATTTGCTTCGGCTCAGAAAATCAAGAGGTGAGTACAATAGATATTATTAATACATTGTTAAAGATCCTTGCGGCAATCCTGGTGTTTGGCATTATTATTCTTGTTCATGAACTTGGGCATTTTATTGCCGCCAAGCTTATGGGTGTAAAGGTAAATGAGTTTGCAATCGGTATGGGTCCGAAACTTATAAAGTTCGGTAAAAAGGAAACCATCTATTCATTACGTGCATTTCCCATAGGCGGATTTTGCGCTATGGAGGGTGAGGATTCCGAAAGCGAGGATCCACGGTCATTCGGAAGCAAAAAAGTGTGGCGCCGTATTCTAATCGTTATTGCCGGCGTAGTAATGAATCTGTTATTGGGCTTTATTTTGCTGGTTATTATGTTTGGATTTTTGATTGTTCCAAATAAGGATGGAGAGGTAAGCTTCAGCAGCACTACAATTGCGCAGTTTTATGAAAACGCAAGTTCCTATAAAACAGGATTGCGTACCGGTGATCAGATTTTAAGTATTGATGGAAAGAAAACAAGAACTGTCTTTGATTTAAGCAGTATCATGCAGACTGATGAAGACGGTAAAATGGATATAGTAGTTAGGCGTAAGATTGTCGATAAATATAAAAAGGTTACACTGGAAGATGTGACATTTGAAATCAAAAATGATACAGAAAGCGGCAGGCGGTATTTAATATATGACTTTGTTGTAAAAGGAATAAAAAGAACTCCGACTACCACAATTACTCAGGCCGCCAAAATGGAATACTCGGTTGCGACTTTAATCTGGCGCAGTCTTGGTGACATTGTAACAGGAAAATATAAACTGAATGAACTTTCTGGGCCGGTCGGTACCGTCGATGCGATCGGGGATGCCGTAGCCAATGTGACACAACAAGAGGATATCCGCGAAGGCCTTTATAGTTTGTTTTTAATGGTGGTATTAATTACAGTTAACGTTGGAATCTTTAATCTTCTCCCGCTTCCTGCTCTTGACGGCGGTCGTTTGATATTTCTGATTTTTGAAGGTATATTTAGGCGTCCGGTTAATCCGAAATATGAGGGTATGGTTCACGCAATCGGGCTTGTGTTATTGTTACTGTTGATGCTGGTTGTAACTTTCAGCGATATTACCCGCCTAGTCTCCGGCGGTTGAAAGCCGCACGGATAGGGAAAGAGATGATTGTTTGATAAACGCACGTAAAAATACCCGTATCGTAAAAGCCGGTAGCTTAGCAATCGGCGGTGACAGCCCGGTATCAGTACAGTCTATGTTAAATACACCTGCGCATGATATTGTCGCCAGTGTTGCCCAGGCGAAAAGACTTGAGTGTGCGGGTTGCGATATGCTGCGAGCAGCTATACCCGATCCAGAAGCTGTACCGCTAATTAACTCCCTTAAAGAGGCAGTAAAAATACCAATCGTCGCCGACATCCATTTTGATTACAAGCTTGCATTGGAGTCGGCTGCAGCAGGAGTTGACAAAATTCGAATCAATCCTGGTAATATCGGCGATGAAAGTAGAGTCAAGAAGGTTGCAGATGCGTGCCGCCTTCACGGTATCCCCATTAGAATCGGAGTGAATTCAGGCTCTCTAGAGCGAGATATACTTGCAAAATATGGTCACCCGACTCCTGAAGCAATGCGAGACAGTGTTTTATATCACGTATCTTTGCTTGAAAAATATAATTTTAACGATATTGTTTTATCGATTAAATCGTCTGATGTACAAACAATGGTACATGCTTATGAGCTTGTTTCAGAAGTCTGTGATTATCCATTGCACTTGGGCGTTACAGAGGCGGGAACCGAAAGAATGGGGATGCTGAAGTCTGCTGCCGGTATCGGTTCACTTTTACTGCACGGCATTGGTGATACTATTCGGGTTTCGCTTACAGCCGATCCACAGCACGAGGTGGAGGCAGGAATCGACTTGCTTCGCGGGCTTGGAATTAGATCCTGTGGAGCTACGATGATATCCTGCCCGACTTGCGGGAGGACAGGCATCAACCTGATTGAGATTGCAAATGAAGTGGAGCGGCGTTTGCGTGACATTAAAAAGCCCGTTACTGTTGCTGTAATGGGCTGTGTTGTTAATGGCCCGGGTGAGGCGCGTGAAGCAGATGTAGGCATAGCCGGAGGTAGCGGAAGGGTCGCAATATTCAAAAAAGGAAAGGTAGTCCGTACAGTTGATGAAAGCTCGGCTGTAGAGGAGCTAATAAAGGAAATAAATTCTCTATAACGTAGCGTTTATGGTTTTGTATAGGAGTTAATAATGGAAAACAAAAAGTTCAAGGACGTATTTTGCGGTTATATAAGCAGTGAGGCCTTTCATGTTGACATTCAGGAAGCAGCAGTGCAATTTTTAGAAATCAACCAAAGTAGCGGAGCTGTTATAATCCGCCTAGCTTTTTCAAGTCTCGTAGATTTTAATCACATACAGGCAGCTGAACGTGTAATTTCTAATGCTCTTGATGTTTCCGTTACCATAGATCCCAGATTTCCGTCTGATTCGCTGGATGATGCGTGTTTTCCAACCATTATGGCTTTGCTAAATCGTCACTCTGCCGCGGTGAACGGTACATTCGAGGGTGCCGGATGCCATATTGAAAATGGAAAAATGACAATTACCTTAACGCATGGCGGTCTGAATATCCTCAAGACAACAAAAACCGACAGAATACTTGTGCAGCTGGTGCAAACACATTTCGGTTGTTCGATTGAGCTTTGTTTTGACGGAGTCACAGATGTAGATACCGAAAGCGATGAATACCGCCGTCTTATGGAAGAAGCAGACCGCGAGGTAGCGTTGAAGGCAAAAGAAGCCGCTGCTACTAGGGCAAGTCAGGCGGCATTAAGTAAACCGCCCGCAGACGAGCCGGCAAAACCCGGAAAGCCTGCCGATCCATCGAGACCTCCTTTAGATGGACTGCCGATTTATTTGGAGACTGCCCAGATGGTATTCGGTTCTCCGATTCGAGAGCTCCCGACACCCTTGTCTAGTCTTGACCCTTATGGCGGTTCGTACACTGTTTGGGGGTGCGTTTTTGACAGCGAGGTACGCACTTTTCGTGATGGCGCAAAATTAAGATATACATACAAAATCACCGATAAAACAAGTTCGATAATGGCAATACTTTGGCTTGACGTAAAAAGAGACAAGGCTAAAATTGTTGCTCTTGAAGGAGTTAAAAAAGGAACCTGTGTCCTGATGTCCGGCCTTTATGAGTTTGACAGGTTTGCAAATGACAATATTCTCAATCCAAAAGGAATAGCTGTTGTAGCTCCTTATATAAAGCAGGATAATGCTGAGCATAAGCGGGTTGAACTTCATTTGCATACCAAGATGTCTTCGATGGATGCCGTCAGCGATGCCGAATCTTTGGTTATGCGTGCGGCCGAGTGGGGACATAAGGCAATTGCAATTACTGACCATGGTGTAGTGCAGGCATTTCCAGAAGCTATGAACGCCGCATCGAAGGCACAAAAGCAAGGCAAGGATATTAAAATTCTATATGGTGTTGAGGCATATTACATAAATGACGGAGCAAATATCGTATGCGGTAGTGCGACAGAACCACTGGATGGCAAATTTGTAGTATTTGATATTGAAACAACCGGACTAAGCGTTCAGAATGAACGCATCACAGAAATTGGTGCAGTGAAATTCAAAAACGGTGAGGTTATTGACTGCTTTAACACTTTTGTAAATCCGGGCAAGTCTATATCCGAAAAAATAACCCAACTGACCGGAATAAACGATGATATGGTAAAAGATGCGCCTGATGAACAGCAAGCACTTGAATTGTTTTACGCTTTTTGCGGAGAAACAGAGGTTCTTGTCGCACATAATGCCCCGTTTGATACCTCATTTATAAAAGCAGCCGCCAAGAGATGTAAATTACCCTATTCGTTTACCTCGCTTGATACGGTACCGATATGCCGTGCACTTTTTCCGGATTTAAAAAACCACAAGCTGGATACTGTAGCTCGTTATGTCGGCTACAAGGATTTTAATCACCACCGCGCGCTGGATGATGCTAAAGCACTCTGTGCCGTTTATTCCCGCCTGATTACTGATATGAAAGAACAAAAAAACATTACCTCTGTTGATGCAATTAACAGAGAATTAGCCGGAATGGATACCAAAAAGGCACGCCCCTATCATTTGATTATTCTTGTCAAGAACAAAGTCGGACTCAAAAATCTGTATAAACTGATTTCATGGTCACATTTGCATAATTTCTATCGTAAACCACGTATAACAAAAACAAAGCTTCTCGAACACAGGGAAGGGCTGATTATCGGAAGTGCCTGCGAACAGGGTGAGCTTTTTCAGGCTATACTAAGCGACAAATCCTGGGGTGAGCTTTGCGATGTTGCAAAATTCTATGATTTCCTTGAAATTCAGCCAATTTCAAATAATGAATTTATGATCAGAAACGGAACGGCAAAGGATAAAAACCAGCTCCGCAATTTCAACCGCACGATCATTCGGTTGGGAGAAAAGGTAAACATACCTGTCTGCGCGACCTGTGATGTCCATTTTATGGACCCCTCTGATGAAGTTTATAGGCGTATATTAATGGCAGGACAGGGGTTTGATGATGCGGATAATCAAGCGCAGTTATTTTTCCGTACCACAGATGAAATGCTTAAGGAATTTGAATATCTAGGAAAAGAAAAAGCGTATGAAGTGGTGATCGAGAATCCGAATCAAATTGCGGATTTAATTGAAAGTATACGCCCGATTCCGAAGGGAACTTTTCCTCCGCATATTGACGGTGCCGAAGAGCAGCTCCAGCAAATCACATGGAATCGTGCAAAGGAAATATACGGTGATGATGTCCCCAAGATTGTTGCCGATCGTCTTGAACGGGAGCTTACTTCCATCATAAAACATGGATTTGCTGTTCTTTACATGATTGCGCAAAAGCTGGTACAGGATTCGGTTGAGCATGGTTATCTTGTTGGTTCCCGTGGTTCGGTTGGCTCTTCTTTTGTCGCGAATATGGCGGGGATTTCAGAAGTCAATCCGCTGCCGCCACATTATGTATGTAAAAAATGTAAGCATTCCGAGTTCTTTCTAAAAGGTGAGGTAGGCTCCGGCTTTGATTTGCCTGAAAAAGCCTGTCCGGTCTGTGGCGAACTGCTAGAACGTGACGGACATGAAATTCCATTTGAAACATTCCTTGGGTTTGATGGCGATAAGGCACCTGATATCGATCTAAACTTTGCGGGTGAATATCAGGCAAACGCACATAGATACACAGAATCACTGTTCGGAAGCGATCATGTTTTCAAAGCAGGTACCATTGCAACAATTGCCGACAAGACTGCATTCGGCTATGTAAAAAAGTATACAGAAGAGCGAGGACTTACGCCGAGCAATGCTGAAATTGATCGCCTTTTGAAAGGGTGTACCGGCATTAAACGAACAACCGGACAGCACCCGGGCGGTATGGTTGTTGTACCAAATGAATACGATGTAGAGGACTTTACACCGATACAGCGCCCTGCCGATGACATGAATTCAGATATTAAAACCACGCATTTTGATTTCCATTCTATTCATGACACCATTCTGAAGCTGGATAATCTCGGTCACGATATTCCTACAATTTATAAGTATCTGGAGGAGTATACCGGGATTAGCGTGATGGATGTTCCTATGTCTGATCCAAAGATTTATAAACTATTTACGTCTCCGGAACCTCTTGGTGTCACAGAAGAGGAAATCGAATGTAATACGGGAACGCTCTCAATTCCTGAAATGGGCACACCATTTGTTAGACAAATGCTTCTGGAGGCAAAACCCAAGAACTTTGCCGATCTTCTGCAAATATCCGGGTTGTCACACGGCACCGACGTATGGCTGGGCAATGCACAAGATCTAATTCGCAGCAGGATATGCACCATATCTGAAGTAATTGGTACGCGAGACAGCATTATGACCTATCTTATCCATAAAGGTCTAGATAACAAAATGGCCTTTAAAATCATGGAAATCGTACGTAAGGGCAATGCTACAAAGCTTCTTAATGAAGAGCATTTTACCGCAATGAAAAAGCATAATGTTCCGCAATGGTATGTAGATTCATGTATGAAGATAAAATACATGTTTCCGAAGGCACATGCCGCCGCATATTGTATTGCCGCTTTGCGAGTCGCGTGGTATAAGGTATATCGTCCAGCAGAATATTATGCTGCGTATTTTACTGTACGCAGCGACGATTTTGATGCGGAGCCTGTGATGAAAGGCAAAACAGAGGTTAAACGCCGCATGGATGAAATACGCAGTAAGGGAAAAGAAGCGTCCGCAAAGGAGCAGTCCCAGGCTGAAACCCTGCATATTGTCTATGAAGCAATGACGCGCGGGATTGTGTTTTTGACGGTTGACTTGTATAAATCGCATTCTTATAAATTCCTGATGGAGAACGGTCAGATTCGTCTACCTTTCAGCTCAATCAAAGGGCTTGGTGTTGCTGCTGCACAGGGACTTTTGGAGGCAAGAAAGGCAGGAGATTTCATCTCGTGTGATGATTTACAGACACGCAGCGGTATATCTAAAACAGTCGTGGAATCGCTTCGGCAGCTGGGTGCGCTCGGTGATTTGCCGGCAACGAGCCAAATTACCTTTTTTGGTCTATAAGGGATTAGGCATTATATTTTATGGAAATATAATAGTTGACATGTAAACAGTATGATGTTAGTATATTATCGAATTAGCATGCTAAAGCGCTCGTTGAAGATCAGAAAGGTCTGATTGGTTATGCAAAAAAATCTGCGTATAACACCTGAGGGAACGCGCGATCTCTTATTTGAGGAATGTCTTGCAAGGCGTAAAGCCGAAAGCATTCTTTCGAATTTGTTTCAACTCCGCGGATATTCAGAGGTTATGACTCCGGGTATCGAGTTATATGATTTATTTGATGCCGGCGAGCCGGTTATTCCGGCTGAAAGCATGTATAAATTAACCGACTCAAGAGGCAGGCTACTTGTGATGCNNTATGCGGCCTGACTCTACTTTACCGATAGCAAGACTAACGGCAACCCGTTTAAAAGATGCGCCCTTTCCAGTAAGGCTCTATTATGCGCAGGACGTTTATCACATGAACCACGGGCGAAGTGGACATAATGACCAGCAATTTCAAGCAGGTATAGAATTGATTGGTGCTTCAGGTGAAAGAGCTGATCTCGAAATGTTATCTCTTGCAGTGGAATCTCTCCGCATATGTGATGTCGGTGACTTCCGTGTAGAAATCGGCCATGTCGGATTCTTTTTGTCGCTTGTCGGTCAACTGAATGTTGATGATGATGTAAAGGATACCATCCGTACCCTAATAGAGGATAAAAACTATGCGGCATTAGGAGGTGTTCTAGATACGCTGGAACCCTCCGACCCTGTAGACTTTATCAGAATGCTGCCGCGTCTGTTCGGCGGAGAGGAAGTGCTGGAAACCGCATGGGCTCTGTGCAGTAACACCGAATCCCATGCTGCGTTAAAATATCTTAGTAACTTATATAAAAAGCTGTGTGCGCTGGGGTTATCCGATCATGTAATGATTAATTTAGGAATGATTCATCAAAACGAATACTATACAGGAGTAATTTTTCGCGGCTATATTGAAGGAAGCGGTGATACTGTCATATCAGGTGGCAGATATGATACGCTTCTGCGCCGTTTCGGTAGTGACCTTCCCGCCACCGGGTTTGGAGTGAATGTTGATTCTCTTACAAAGAGAATGCTGGAACGGCAAGCAGTTGACCCTCCTAAGCCTTCCGAAGTTCTGGTTCATGCCTTGCCCGGATATGAGACGGAAGCGTTTGTCAAGGTTGGTGAGCTTGCGTATCAGGNNAAATTTAGCGTATTCAACTCACTGGAAGAAGCGCTGGTTTATGCTGAAAGACGTTGTATATCCGAAGTTCATGCAGTAAGCGATACAATAAAGATCTATAAATTATAGTGCTGCAGTAATCCCCCGAGAAAGGATTTAGAATCAATGAAACCTATGAGAATCGCCCTTACAAAAGGGCGTCTTGAAAAGGATACACTTGCGTTGTTCGATCGTATGGGGCTTGATACTTCGGCTGTGCGTGATAAAGGCAGACGGCTTATTTTGCCGGTGAATCTACCTGACGGCAGCATATTTGAGGTTGTTCTCGCAAAAGCAGCGGATGTTATTACTTATGTTGAACATGGTGTTTGTGATCTGGGTGTTGTCGGCAAAGATACCATTGCGGAATACGGCGGCAGTTTTTATGAAGTACTGGATCTTGGATTCGGGCGGTGTAAGTTTTCACTGGCTGGTCCCAAGAATTCCAATTTCTATTCCGNNTGGATTCGGGCGTTGCCGCTTTGCACTGGCCGCACCAAAGGATACCGATTTTTTTGAGGGATATACTACCAAGACAGTTGCCTCAAAGTACCCCAACGTTTCAAGTACCTATTTTGGGAAAAAGGGTATGGATGTGCGTATTGTCAAGATCGAAGGTTCGGTTGAGCTTGCTCCTTTGCTTGGTCTATCCGATGCCATCATTGATATTGTAGAAACAGGTTCGACACTTCAGGAAAACGGACTTGATGTCATTGAAGATGTTATGCCGGTATCTGCAAGGCTGATTGTGAATATCGCTTGTATGAAGCTTCGTAAAAAAGAAATCGAATCATTTGTATCGCATATGGAGGAAGAATCATGATATCGATTGTTGAGGCAGATGGAAAAAAGGAGCTTGCACTTCTTGAGCAGCTATCTGCAAGGAATAGCGAGACAGACCGACTCGTCACAGCCTCTGTTCAGGAAATCATAGAAAATGTTCGAAACCGCGGTGATGCCGCCGTTATGGAATATACCCGCAGATTCGACAGGACAGAAGCTCGTCTGATGCCTATTGGTCGGGAAGAGCTAGCTGAGATTGCGGACGCATGTGATAAAAAAATATACAGTGCACTGAAAAATGCTGCCAGCAACATTGAAGAATTTCATGCACGGCAGGTTCAGCAAAGTTGGTTTACGACACAGGAAAATGGAATTATAAACGGGCAGCGAATACGCGGTTTATGCAAAGTCGGTATCTATGTACCGGGTGGCACCGCAGCGTATCCCTCATCCGTCTTAATGAACGCAATCCCTGCTCGTATTGCAGGTGTTCAGGAAATCATCATGGTAACCCCACCATCAAAAGACGGCGGATTCAACGCTGCCGTTATGGCGGCGGCCTATATTGCAGGCGTGGACAAGGTTTATCTCTGCGGCGGCGCACAGGCTGTTGCCGCACTGGCTTACGGTACGCAGTCTATTGAAAAAGTAGATAAGATTGTCGGCCCCGGAAACATCTATGTTGCAACTGCCAAAAGACTGCTGTTCGGATTGGTGGACATTGATATGATAGCAGGTCCGAGCGAAATTCTGATTATTGCCGACGACACCGCCGAACCGTCCTATCTGGCTGCCGATATGATGTCACAGGCTGAGCATGACCCGCTTGCTTCCTCAATTCTTGTAACAACTTCAATGGAGATTGCAGAGCAGACAATCAAAGAAATAGAGCATCAGATAAAAAATCTTTCACGAGCCGAAATCATTCTACGTTCTCTCAAAGATTACGGTGCTGTCATTGTATGTCGTAATATGGATCAAGCTGTAAACCTTGCAAATCGACTTGCACCGGAGCATCTGGAAGTAATGTGTGATCAGCCCATGGCTTATCTTGGGCGACTGAATAACGCAGGTTCCATATTTCTTGGGAAATATTCTCCCGAGCCACTCGGTGATTATTATGCAGGGCCCAACCATGTACTGCCGACCAGCGGTACCGCTCGTTTTTTCTCGCCTTTGTCAGTGGATAGTTTTTTGAAAAAAACTAGTTTTATATCCTATAGTCAACAGGGATTGAAGTTGGCGCAAGATGATATTATAACGTTGGCAGAGGCGGAAGGGCTTGATGCTCACGCCAATTCAATTCAAGTTCGTTTTCAGCCTTGAATTGCCTTTTATCGTGATTTCGGAAGGGATTGATCCACTATGCCATACATTCCCGCGCCAAAAACAAAAAATCTAATACCATATGATCCGATTCAAAAAAAGTTTCGTGTGAGAATGGATGCCAACGAATCATTCTTGCTGCCTACAGATGAGGATAAAATGGCAATGTTCTCAGCGGTCGCAGATGTGGCACTAAACCGCTATCCCGATCCATTAGCCACCCGGTTATGCTGCGATTTTGCTTCTCTTTATGATATTTCACCCGAATTTGTTACAGCGGGAAACGGATCGGATGAATTGATATCTATTATCATGTCTACGTTTCTCCAAAAAGGTGAAAAGGTTCTTACCTTGACACCGGATTTTTCCATGTATAGATTTTATACTGCTATTACCGAAACCCCCTGTGTAACGCTTGATAAGAATCCTGACCTAACGATTGATATCGATCGGGTATTAAAAAAAGCTGAAAATGAAAAAGTAAAAATGCTTATATTTTCTAACCCATGCAATCCTACTTCTCTGGGTATCAAGGCAGAAGAAGTAAGAAAGCTTATCAGCGGCACCAACGCGCTTGTTGTTCTTGATGAAGCCTATATGGATTTCTGGGATCAGTCACTGATCAATGAAGCACATCTGTATGATAACCTGATTTTGCTTCGCACAAGCTCAAAGGCACTTGGTATGGCTGCCCTTCGTCTTGGTTTTGCAGTTGCTAATTCAAGACTGACTGCCATTCTTCAAGCAGCCAAATCCCCATATAACGTTAACGCTGTTACACAGGCAATGGCAAGTATCGTGCTTAAAAACAGAATGTACAAAACCGTATACAATGAAATCCTTCTAACCTCTCGGGATATGCTGGTTGATGGATTTCGGAATCTTGAGAATAAGGGACTTGTCGAAGAAGTCTACCAAAGCCGTACAAACTTTGCTTACATCAGACTTAATGATGCCATGGGCGTATTTAATTGGCTTGCAGACCGTGGTGTCATTGTGCGCCGTTTTGGCGAGAATTATCTTAGGATTACTGCAGGCAAGCAGGAGGAAAACCGTGAACTGTTAAGTGCAATGGAAGTATTTCTAAAAAAGACAAAAACGGGGAATGATTATGAGAAAAGGTAAATATTCACGCAAAACAAAAGAAACCGACATTACTGTTGAAATCTGCCTCGATGGAGGCGCTACCGAAATATCCACAGGGATTGGATTTTTTGATCATATGCTGAATGCATTCGCAATGCACGGTGGCTTTGGTTTAAAAGTCAATGTGTCTGGAGACTTACATGTTGACGGACACCACACGGTTGAAGATACCGGTATCGTTTTAGGCAGAGCTATGTTTGATGCACTTGGTGATAAAATGGGATTTGCCCGTTTTGGAAGTTTTATGCTGCCAATGGATGAAACTCTGGCAATCGCTGCAGTTGATATAAGCGGCAGACCCTATCTTGTCTTTGATTCGGCATTTCCCGAAGATCGAATCGGAAGTTATGACACCTGTCTCACTTCCGAATTCTTCCGTGCCTTTGCATTTAATGCCGAAATAACCCTTCATTTAAAGGTTGAGTACGGCGGAAATGCACATCACATGACCGAAGCATTGTTTAAAGCGGCAGCACATGCTCTCAGGTTGGCTGTTATGNNTTCCCTGCAATTGATATTAAGGACGGTCGTTGTGTCAGATTGTATAAAGGTGATTTTTCAACGATTCATCAAGTAGCGGACAATCCTTTGGATACTGCCATCGCTTTTAAAAAAGCGGGTGCTGAATGGATTCATATGGTTGATCTTGACGGCGCAAAAACAGGCCATAGGATCAACTCATCGATCTTTCTTGAAATTGCCCAAAAAAGCGGCCTAAAGGTGGAATTGGGTGGCGGCATACGGGATATGAAAACGCTGGAATATTATTTATACAATGGAATATCACGCTGTATCTTAGGCTCGGCTGCATTGAAAGATCCCCAGCTTGTTCGATGTGCCGTAGAAGCTTTTGGCGATCGTATCGCCGTGGGTATTGATGCTGTTAATGGCATGGTAGCAGCTGAAGGGTGGCTTGAAATATCAAATGTGCCATATATTCAAATGGCGCAGCAAATGGAGAAAATCGGGGTAAAGACGCTGATTTTTACCGATATTTCAAAGGACGGAACGCTGGAAGGACCTAATTTCGTACAGCTTTCAGCACTAACCAAAGCAGTTTCATGTAATATCATTGCATCGGGCGGCATCCGCGATCTGAGCCATATCTGTAAACTTGCCGATTCTGATATTTACGGTGCGATATGCGGAAAATCGTTGTACAGTAGAACGCTTCATCTTGATTCAGCAATTGTAGCAGCAGATCTCAATCAGCTTTTTAAAGATTCTCCGCTTATCCCTGCCATCATACAGGAGAATGAAACCGGTGAAGTTTTAATGCTGGCTTACATGAATCGTGAATCCATCAAGCGTACGCTCGATTCGGGTACTACATGGTTTTGGAGCCGTTCACGTCAGGAGTATTGGAATAAAGGGGCAACCAGCGGCCATTACCAGCATGTTGTCTCAATAACAGCTGACTGTGATGATGATGCGCTGCTAATAAGGGTGAAGCAGGACGGAGCAGCCTGCCATACCGGGTCATATTCATGTTTTTTCAAAAATATTACTCCACAAAATTAAATAAAGGCTGGTATTTTTATGGATAACTGCATTCAAAAAGTGTATGATACCATTCTCGACCGTCGAGATAATCCTTCTGAAAATTCATATACTAGGTATTTGTTCGACCAGGGAATCGACAAAATATTAAAGAAGATAGGGGAGGAAACCGCCGAGGTTTTGATTGCTGCCAAAAACGGCAGTAATCAGGATAGCATCAGCGAAATAGCTGACCTTACCTATCATGTATTGGTTTTAATGGCACATCAGGGCATAACTCCGCAGGACATTGTAAACCTCTTAAATGAGCGCCATAATATATCAGGTAACTTAAAGAAGTTTCATAAAACAGATAAAAATACATAACTAGCGCCTTGACCATATATGGTCAAGGCGCTAGTTATTGTCTGGAATGGAAGCTTTAAGCTTTATTGGCACAACCTAATACGGTCTCAATCTTGTTCTTTACAACGTTTGTAATATAGTCGCGGCCATCAGCCAGATATTGTCTTGGATCAAAATGGGTAGGATTCTCTGCAAGATGCTTGCGGATACCCGCAGTCATGGCAAGGCGGAGGTCTGAGTCTACATTAATCTTACACACAGCCATACTTGCAGCCTTACGCAGCATATCTTCAGGGATGCCAATTGCATCCGCCATCTGACCGCCATATTGATTAACCATTGCTACATATTCAGGCAGTACAGAAGAAGCACCGTGAAGAACAATTGGAAATACGGGGAGGCGATCCATAACTTCCTGCAGAATATCAAAACGAAGCTGCGGCTTTTGACCGGGTTTGAATTTAAAAGCACCGTGGCTGGTACCAATGGCGATTGCAAGGGAATCAACGCCTGTACTTGTTACGAATTCCTCAACCTGTTTGGGATCTGTGTAAGAACCATGTTCAACACTGACTTCATCTTCAACACCGGCAAGCTGTCCCAGCTCACCCTCTACCGTTACGTTGCGGGCATGCGCATACTCGACAACTTTCTTGGTAACCTCAATATTTTCTTCAAAACTGAGGTGTGATCCGTCAATCATAACCGAAGTGAAACCGCCATCTATGCAATCCTTACAAAGTTCAAAGCTAGAACCATGGTCGAGATGCAAAGCAATCGGAAGACCTGTTTCTTCAACTGCCGCTGTAACCATATGATATAAATAATTGTGATGGGCGTATTTTCTGGCAGAACCGGACACCTGAAGAATAACCGGGGCATTGAGTTGTTTGCAGGCTTCGGTGATACCTTGGACAATTTCCATGTTGTTGACATTGAAAGCGCCAATGGCATACCCACCTTTATAGGCTTTTTCAAACATTTCTTTTGTGTTGACAAGCGGCATAGTTAGAACCTCCTGTTTATTTAAACTCCATTACTTAGTATACATTATTTTCATTAAAATAAAAAGGGGGGCTTGTTAAAAAATTATCCTGCATTGTGATAACGATTATTGTACAGTATGACTACTTTCGACAGCTTTCCGGATTGCAACGGCAGTAATGGAAGATATACTGCTGTGCAATTCCTGCGTATTGACCAAAACTTTGGGGTGTAAATCCTGGAAAAAGCTCTTTCATGGCACGCTTTATCCAGACATCAAGTGGGAAGGCTTCCATCCTTCCCATACCATACAAAAGCACGCATTCAGCAACTTTGGGACCAACCCCCTTTATAGTCTGCAAAGCCTTTCTGGCGTGATCAAGCGGCATAGCGGCTATCTCTGCAAGATCAACTTGACCAGATGAAACTTTCTGTGCAGCATCCAGAATATATTCAGTACGCCACCCGCAGCGAAGAACCTCTAAATCCTGTTTGGTTAAAACCGACAGCGCAGTAGAGGAGGGGAAACCGAAACCATTGGCGATTTGTTCACCAAATGCCCGGCAAAGCCTCTCGATAATGCCTTTAATACGTGGAATATTATTATTCTGTGAGATGATAAACGATATTAACGTTTCCCATGAATCTTGCCGAAGAATTCTCATTCCGCGATTAAAGTTTGTGCTTTCTCTGAGAGCAGGATGGTCGGGAAAGCTGCTGCGAATCGCTGCATAATCACGGTCAAAATCAAAATACTGCCTCCAAAATCCTTCAAAGTCATCAAGCGAAATATTCTCAAACAGCACACCGGCATTTAGGCTTCGCAACGTCAAGACTCTGTTTCCCGCAAAACCATACCAGCCTCCGTCCTTTGTTTTTGAAAACCGAAAGCACTGACCGCAGTCAAGAGTCTGTTCTAGGTCAAAATCCGTTATATTGTTTATGAAAATACCGTTTGGATGTTTATGTACAATCATAGAGTGCTCCTTAATAAATTCAAATTTACATTGTAGCTACATAATAATATTATAACATGATATAATGAATATCATAGATACTATTTACGATAAAGGTTGTGAAAGTTATGCGTAATGATATTACCAGTATACCAATCAGCGAAGTTTTTGAGCCACGTGACGGCTGTCCCATATGCAGGCTGCGGAATACATTGGAAGATCGCGTGGTTGATTACATAACCGGCGCAGCTATGATGGAGCCGGATGTAAGACAAGAAACAAATCGTCTGGGGTTTTGCTATGAACATTTTGAGATGATGATGAAAAAGCGTAACAGACTGGGCGTTGCCCTTATTATGGAAAGTCATCTTGAAGAAATTGAAAAGCAGATTTTTAACGGACTGCCTTTGATCGGGAAAAGTTCTATAAAGCAGGCAAAGTCGGCAGGACAAGCTCTATGCACCTGCTTTGTATGCAAACAAATTGACTGGGCTATGGAAAGAATGCTGGCAACCGTTTGCAGACTTTGGGAAAATGAAAGAGATTTTCGTAAGCTGTTTGATGAACAGCCTGCACTCTGCCTTCCGCATTTCTCACTTCTTACAGAAGCAGCAGAAAAAAATATGGGTAAAAAGAACTTACCGGATTTCACCAATTCTGCTTCTAAATTATGCAAAGCTTATTTAACTGAACTACGTAGGGATGTTTCCCATTTTTGCCGGATGTTCGATTATAGAAACGGAGGCAATAACGCTGATTGGGGTAACTCAAGGGATTCGATTGAACGCGGTGTATGGTGGCTTACTTCCCGAATACCAAAATAGATTTGCGTAAAGGTGATTTAACCGTCTGTATGCAAAATCAGTGTAAAATACATGGAAATTAAAGGGATTTAACACTTTCCACATTGATATAATGGAAGATATGGCTTGATTTTTAACACTTTCCACTGAGTTTTCAACAATTTCGGTTTTAAATACGATTTACAAAGAGTAATATGACCTTTATGATAATACCACGGTAATTCACAACCGATGTCTGATGATGCATTTTACAACCTTGTTTTTTGTATAAAACTTGTGATATTACAAATACTTAAATTAGGGTTTTCAGGATGAAATTTATCTGAAAATGCTTTTACAATTTCAGCAACGGAAAGGTTTTGATAAAATGATCAAGGGCGTAAATCGGCAAATTATTGAAGTAATTGATACGGGAAATGAATATTTTGAACGTGCGCTGCTAGTAGTCAGACCACGTTTTGCGGATACAAAACCGGGACGTCTCCATGACGAGGCGCAGAGATTTGCAAGAAATGCGGGGGGGTATACAAGCTTACGTCTGAACCGCAAAAGAAATGTAAAACAACTTATTTTGCATGGTGGATCATTTGGTGCAGTAGGCATTGTAATTGGTGCTTTAATCATGTCATTTATTCGTTAAATATATCTAGCTAATTTCTTCTTTTGATGCAATTATTATTTTTTTTCATTGTATGTATAGTGTACAATGATATGGTCTAAAAAAGAAGAAGCTGAGCCCGAGCTGTGGTAAAATGGTAAGTGCCAACCAACCATTCACAGAAAGGGATAGCTTCTATGAAAAGCATAGCACAAAAAGCAGAGAAAAA
>DOWI01000229.1 GCA_003519645.1 Oscillospiraceae bacterium | reverse complement strand
GTCATAAAAAAGTCCTTTCATAAAATTGTGAAAGGACTTGACTTTTATCTTTTTACAAGTTGTAATACAACACTGACGGGGGCTTTCTAAATAAAAAAGCGTCATGGCAGACTGCTGCGCTACCAACACAGCAAGTCCTGCGCGAAGGTGATCTGACCACCCTGCACAACCATAAAAACGGTACCATGACTTAATCATTCTATCATGATTTTTCGTGCCGTACAAGAGCGATTTTCAAACGTGTGCAAGGGATTAAGCGGTATATCCGCTCGCCTTTGTATACGTTTTTTATTACGGGGACTTTTGATCTTAAAATCGAAAGGCTGGTATTTATGAACATGTTTGAAAAAGACGAAGGTATTCTCGGCAAGGTGGAGTATTCCCATCTGAAACGCACGAAGGGGGAATTTTTTGAAACGGCGCACTCGATTCGAAGGCAACTCGGCAAACAGGCGTATCTCTTAGATAAATACTTATTTGATTTACTGAATGCTATAACTGAAACTCTGGCACATGACGCATCTTCCAGCGGTTTTGAATCCGATATTGATCTTTATCATCTGTGCGAGGAAACTATAAACAAAAATGAAAAAAGCAAAGACCATTCGTTTTATCCAACCGTAAAATCTTTCATTGACGAACATCCGCTATCTTTTCAAGAAATGATTACAAGTATGAATTTTTACTTGGCTCAGTTATATGATGATTTTCTTGAATATATTGCTCAGTTGTTTTTCGATGAGTGTAAACTTATAATGAGAGGACAGATTGATCTGGTATATTCGCGGGATTTATACCGTCAGATCAGCGTTATTATTGGTGGCGAAGAGCAGATGGAAAAGCTGAATATGCTGATCCGGCAACGGTTCATGATAACCACGGCTATGGCTAAATTTGTACAGGGTATTACCAATTCAATGCTTTATACTTTAACCTATCGGGATGTGGAAACGAATAAACCAATTATCCAGATTATCTTGGAGGATATGGTATGAGTAAATATCCTACGCAGGAACAGGTTGAAGTGCTGCTGAAATGCTATTACTTAGGTAAATACACTTTGGCAG
Source organism: Oscillospiraceae bacterium (assembly GCA_003519645.1). The sequence goes on along the minus strand of DOWI01000229.1, from coordinate 1,563 downwards.
CGGAAATAATGAATAAAACGCCGTCGCAAATTAAAACGATTGAGGAAAACGCATTGCGCTCAATTCGGCTGGCCTACAGCAAATCTTATATACAGGGCAAAAAATTCGAAAGTGAAACAGTTTTGTACGATATGGCCGAGAGGTCAGGTTTGTCGGTTAAAGAGCTTACAGAAATATTTGTCGCCTATATAACCGGTGGACTGGCTTCGGAGGATCGCGTCTTTTGGGGGAGGATAAGGTGCAAAGGAGATAAACCGACAGCGGCAGAGCTTTTGGATTTTATTTTTATGAAGTACGAATTGGATATCGTTCCTTTTACGCTTGAATAGTTTTAAGAAAATGACGGCGCTCAGTAGAATGCCGTCATTTTCCTATATGATGATTTTACTGTATAATCATACATTCTGTTGCTGGCGGCTCTTGAATCGGAGTAGCTTTCAGTTTGCCGCTGTCCATTTGTAAATCCTCGTTCCAATCCTTGAACGTGGGCAGCAGGACAGATACATCATTATATCTTCTCTCAGCCAGCTTCGCCGCGATCCGTTCCATCGCTTGTCGACCGGCTTCGTCGTTGTCAAGGCAGAGGATGATCCTTTGCAGATGCGGGTGATTTTCCAGTTGCCCGAACAGAGCGTGGTCGGCGACCGAGCAGAGTGTGACATATGAGTCCTGCTGCCATTGATCAGGGTATAGCGTTATGAAGGACAGCATATCTATCGGTGCTTCAAAGACATATACCGTATCGCTCTGCCCGATGTGGTGAAATGAAAAAGCAGCCTCCGAGCCGGTCTGGTTGGCACGGAAGCTGCTGTCATTCAGCGATGTGGATTTTTTATGGGCGTGTCGGGGTTTACCATCTCTATCGACGCCTACGAACACAACGTTATGATATTGTGCGTCCTCATAAATCAAGCCATGATGGGCGAAGTGATAAATCACATCCCGGTCAATGCACCGCTGCTTGATCAGATAAGCGTAGACCCTACGCATATTTTCATTGGCGGGAGGTAGTTCGAAAGGCTTCTTTTCAGGAATCGTCAGGCAATCCGGCATACGGTACTTCCGGTGCAACGGATCACCTTCGTTTTTTATCACATCCGTGTATCGGTCAAACTCACTGGTCATACCCAGCAGAAGCTGAACCGCTTCCGGGTAGGACAGCGCATACTGCTCCTGTACAAAATCCACCGCCGTGCCGCCGCGCTGTTCGTATTGGTCGTAGAATTGGTTTCCACGCAGGGTGATATGGTGGCCGACCCATTCGTACTCGCTGCCGGAGCGTTTTATCTGCTCACCCCGGCTCTGCAGGAAAGCAGCAAGGTTGGTTAACTTGGCGGCTTGTTTCTGTACTTCAGTAAAATGAATATATTTTGTACGCATTGATTTTACCTTCTTGTATTTTATTATTTTTTATGCTATCATGTGAAATATAAATAGGAGCAAGAACTATGATAAAGATTGATTTTAATACAAAATGTGCCGTTCAAATATTGATTCAAAATCACGATCAAAGCCTATCTCAATTTACATATGAGCGTTCAAATTGTCTTTGTCAACATAAAA
>DOWI01000443.1 GCA_003519645.1 Oscillospiraceae bacterium | reverse complement strand
CTTCAGCTCCATCCTCGGCTACGATTCCCATGTGCGGCTTTGTCATTATTCCTCCATAGGCATGTGCTTGAACAGAGCTTCCTTTCCCAGCTTTATACCCTGCACCAAAGGAACCCTTTACCTTGCCCCAAAGTCCACTGAAAAAGCTCGGGATTGTATCTGTGAAAAAGCTTTTTATACTTCCCCATATNNGCTTATCGAACTCCACAGGCTTCCAAAAAATCCGGGGATTGTCTGAGTGAAAAATGGTGATATATTGTTACCCCATATGCTGGCCGCCCATGTCGGCAGGGTTTGAGTGAAGAATGTTGTCACTCCTATCCACAGGCCTCCGAAGAAACCAGGGATACTTTGGGTAAAGAATGGAACGATATTGTTGTTCCAGATATTTGCAGCCCATGTTGGTACAGTTTCCGTGAAGAAACCTCCTACTGATGACCATAGGCCATTCCACCCCGGTATCATTGTCCCTGTCCACCAGTCTCCTATGGATGTTGAAATGTCTCCGAACCATGTCGGAATACTTTCCGTGAAGAATGTTCCTACTGAATTCCACATGCTGTCCCATCCTTGTGGAAGTGTTTCTGTGAAAAATGTCTCGATTGCTCCTGTTGCATATCCAGCTGCATATGGGACTTGCTCTGTAAGAAACGTTGGTAAAGTATCCGAGAAAAATCCTCCGATTGTATCTCCCGTATTTGTTGCAAACTCTGCTATTGCACTTCCAGCTTTACTTGCTGCTCCTGGAATACTTTCGGTAAAAAATGTTGGAAGCGTTTCTGTGAAAAATCCACCTACAGCTTCGCTTGTTCCGTCCCACCATTTTTTGATTGATCCTTTTTCATCAGTGGCATCTGATAGAGCTTTGCCTGCCTTATCTCCTCCGAATAGTGCAGCTGCACCACCTACTCCGGCTCCTGCAAGCGCTCCGACGCCAGTTCCTACTACTGGAACTACCGAGCCTATCGCGGCTCCTGCTGCAGCTCCTGTGCCTACCATGCCTACTTTTGTGCCACCCTGCCAGTATTCATCCTTTGCTTCCTTACCGGTCTTTTTTGCGCCATGGTAAATATCCACGGCTCCAGATCCTATTCCAAGAAGGCCGAGTAAACCTCCGATTATTCCTGAAGTTCCTGCTGCTGCAGCTCCTCCTGCGGTGCTTGCTCCGCTTCCAAGTGCTACGCCTGTTGTGGCCAGCCCTGTCGTTAGTGCTCCTCCTGAAGCTGCGTAAGTGCCATTTGAAAGTTTCACGGTGTTTATTACATTACCTGTGGCTTTGGCTGCTCCTGTCGCTCCCGGAAGTGCTAATGTCGGTTGTCCCGGTGGTAGACTTGGTGAGCCTCCTACCGGTGGTAATATTGTTGGTATGGCTCCTCCTGGTGCTACCCCTCCCGGAGATCCTCCAGTCGGAGTTTGTATCGCCTTTCCGTAAACATAGACCACTTGAGCTGTAACAGTCATTGTGTCTGTGTTATATGCCGATGGTTCTCCTGCACCTGCCGGGGTTCCATCTTTACTTCCTTTTCCAAAAATGTTTTTAATTTTGGTGAATAGTTTATTGGCTTCTTTTACTCCTTTGTAAATTCCACTGATTAATTTCCCGCCGATAATAACTCCGAGTGCTGCTACAATTTCCTTATTCTTATCAGCCCAGATCTTCAGTGCTTCTGTTATCTTTTCTGTATCAAATCCTTCTGTAAAGCCTTTAATAAAAGCTCCACCTACGCTTTTGCCTTCCTGTACGGTAGCACTGACATCGATTCCTAATAGTGCAAGAAGCCCTGTTGTAATGCCAGAGCCTATTTCTTCACCTATCTTGCTTGCCTTCTCTGAAAGCCACCGCTTCCCGGTTGAATTCCACCATTGGCTAAATGGTTCTGCAATTATTTTGTCCCATGAAATCTTCATTTTAGCTCCAAATGTTTGAGCATCTTTCCATTCTTGGGAGTTCGTCATTTTTCGTATTCTGCTTTGAAGGTTTTCTATTTTTGACATAACCCATTTAGATATGTCCGCTCCTGCTTTTTTCCAGGCTTCTCCCCACGCCGCTACAGTTTCACTGTTCTCGTCCAACCATGTTGTTACTTTTTCGAGGCCCGGCTTGACTCCTTCCCATAATCCTTGCCCCCATGGTCTTAAAAGTCCGTTTTTGAAGGTATCACTTAAAGTTGAAATCATACCTTTTGCTGTCTTGGATTGGTTCTGCATCATGCCGCCGTAGCGCTTATCCATACCACGTAATAATGCATCGATTGCCTTTCCTGATTCGATACCTTCTTTACCGATATTGGCGACCTGGTTTGCGGTAAGCCCGAGCTCTTCCTGAAGTATTTGGTTGGCCGGTATTCCCATTTCCTGAAGCTGTAGGAGTTCTTCTGCTTGTACCCGGCCTTTTNNCATCTGTCCGAGCGCCCTTGTGATTCTGTCGATTCCTTCTGATCCGGCTCCCAGACCACTGGCAGCATCGCCAATGGTACTCAGTGTATTTAGGACATCCTTTGCGTCAAATCCAAATGCAAGAAGCAGCTTGCTGCTGTTAATCAGCTCAGGGAATTCAAACGGTGTTTTGTTCGCAAAATCCGAAGCTTCCTTCATAAATTTGTCCGCTTTGTCAGCGCTTTTAAGCATAGTTGCAAATGCAATCTGCGTTTGCTCAAAATCGCCAGCGATATCCATCGGCTTGTATATGCCTGCAAATGCACCAGAAGCTCCTAGTATCGCACCTTGGATGGATGTCGCGAAGTTCCATATTGCCTTTAATGGTGCCATTGCCTTGTCAATCACTTTAACAGTGAAGCTGACCGTTTTACCGGCTATGCTGCGTGTCTTGGATGAAACCTTGCCGATTACGCTTGATGCCTTATCCATGGCATCAAGAACAACCTGGTATTTGGTTCTGTTCATCTGGTTCAGGCGTTCCTGCGTTTTTTGGTTTGCTTTGTCAAATCCATTCATTTTGCGTGTCGCCTGGGAGACGCCGGGGTCTGTATTGTCCTCGACATGGATAGGTATTTCAATGCGAAATGTTTCAGCTGCCATTAGTCTTCCTCCTTTCTGTTTGATTCAGCTTCGAGCTGCACGCGCATAGAGGCTAACATAAAAGCTCGTACTCCTGGTGGTTTTGCCATAACCTCGTCCGGAGGCAGCCCCGTCCGCTGGAATATATGATGGAGCAGCGTGGCCGTTCCTCCGGCCTCAATTAGTTTTTTGCTACTTCCTCCGTAGTTGCTGTGTAACCACTGATTTTATCCACGAGTTCGAGTACGGCATCCTTCTCGCCTGCTAGCAGTGTTTTTTCTATCAGGTCAATGCCGTTTAATACGTTGAGTTCCTTCCATGCGTCCTTGTTGTTCCATATCTTCTCTCTGTCCTCATCCACGGTCGCCTGGTAAATTAGAGCGCTCCTATATCTCACGCTGTTAGTATCCTCTGGGAACTTGATCCCTAGTTGCTTGTTGCGGACATACTTGGTGTTCTTCTCTTTGCACGTCTGATACTCTTCCTCGCTCAAAGGTCTAATATGAAACTTGATTAGAACGACGCCGTTTCTCGCAATTTCTACCGGGTGTATATTGTCCTCCTCGGTCTTGTAGTTTGCTGCAGCCAGCAATCCTTTCAGAATATCATTTTCGTATGTGCGGAGCTGCCCTTTGTTCTCCTCTTCGGTCAATTCGATTTCGTCTATTTTGGTCTTTTCAGTAGCCATTTTGTTATCCTCCTTAAAATAAAAATAGGCCGCCCATGGTGTTTTGTAGGACGGCCGTTGATTTAGTTGTATGCCTACGTTTCCAGCTTCTTAAGCCGTCAGCAAGCTCTGAAGCTCCGGTGGATCATTAACAAAAAGGCTCCATGCCCTTTTGATTATGTCTCCTACGGATAGGTTCTGCAGATCGATTGTTCCGCTCGGCACGCATTGTCTGTAAGTCATACGCTGCTGGCTGCCGTTGCGGCCATTAACCACACCTTGGAAGTTCCAGGATGGCATCACACCAGATTTCATGGCTGCAAACAATTCAGAAATGAACTGCTCGTCTGAAATCACCGTTTCAGTGAATGTTAGGGTTACACCATAAGACTGGAATACTTCGTGTTCCTGTGCATCGCCTAAAGGCTGATATTTTGCGTTTGTCACGTTGACCTGGGTCTGGAATGTCTCAACCGTTGCCAGCATGACGCCCTGGTCATTGAAAAGAGCACCATCTTTGCCGGTAAGCACTTTTCTTGTATCTATTGGTGAACTATTATTAAACATGCATTATCCTCCTCTCTTACGCCGCTGGCGCAAATCTAAACCTGAATGTCAGGTATGCTTTTTCGATGCTGTCGATATCATCGACAGCTATAATGAACCATGCGCTGTCGCCTGCAGGCGGATTGTTTTTATCTTCATAGACCGTTCCACCTTCCAGTAGCTTCTTTTCACCGATCATTGTATTAACAACGCCCTGGGCTGCTGCGATGAATGCTGCTCTACCGTCGCTGTCGTTGTTCACCTTGCCGACAAGCGGGTCGGTGGTTGCCACAATTCTGTCCATAAGCTCAAACCTAGTCTTGGTTCTGCGGATTTTCTTCCACCCTGCATCCTGATTTCCACTTGGTGTGATTAGGGTATTAATAGCGCTCTCAATCCAAATTTGATCGCTTGCATTCACGGTTAGAACGATGCATCCTTTGGCCAGTGCTTTTTCGATTTGACTGTTTGTCAGCGGTTCTGCGAGGCTTGTGAACCCGCTTACTACTGTGTGAGTTAGGCTTGTATTTGAAGCTACGGCTGCAATCATGCCTCCGATTCTTGCTGCCAGTTTATACCCATCGTAAAGTTTACCGCTGATGTCATATGCTGGATTCAAGACATAGTGCATTTTCTCGTCGTTAAACGCTGCTGCATGATCCATCCTAGTGTCAAGCTCTACTTCCTTTGTCTCTGCAATGCAGGCCATTGGTGTAGCTCCTGCGAGGTAAATCCTCTGAATGAAAGGCTGAACCAGCGCATGCACTGTGGTTTCCTCCGTGTCGACGCACAAAACATTCCATTTCCCTGCTTCCAGGATGTTAAATGCTGTGCTATATTCGGCGGTTGTTACATTTGGGTTTGTACCTGATGTCATTGTGGATTGTGCTACGCTTGCCAGCACCTTGGTTCCATCCGCTACCTTTACTGCTATGAAGTTTTTGCTGTTGGCAAATGCAGCTACTAAAGCAGCAGGCTCTCCACCTCCAACTGCGCCCTTTTTAAACTCCACCTTCTCGAATTCCGTAGTTCCTGCATAAATAACGCATTCTCTTTTTTCGG
>DOWI01000264.1 GCA_003519645.1 Oscillospiraceae bacterium | reverse complement strand
TTCAGCCGGGGCAAATAAGAAGTGCATTGATATGATGATGGGGCATACAAGCAAGGAAGTCGGGGAAAGGGTTTACACACATAAAACCCTTGAAGAACTTACTGAATCAATTGAACTGATTAAAATTTGAAAGGGGAATCCACCATGAATGAAAGAACCTTGACGGTCAAGGGCATTGGTAATTTGAAAACCGCACCTGATTTGGTTATCATTACAATGAACCTGACCACCACCACGCCTGACTATGAAAGAACCACCGAATGCGCCACTTTGGATATTGAAAGCATTCGAAAGGCAATCATTTCAGTTGGGTATGACAAACAAGCCCTGAAAACCACCGATTTCAAAATCAAGGCTGAATATGAATCGGTCAAAGATGCGGCGGGAAACTGGAAACGGAAGTTTGAGGGCTATTCCTGCATCCACCATCTGAAGCTTGAATTTGACCTTGATATGAAGCGGCTTGGGGAAACCATCCTTGCAATAGCCCAATGCGGGGCTAATCCTGAATTTGATATTAACTTTTCAATTAAGGACAAAGCCGCTGTTCAGGCTGAACTTCTTGAAAAGGCTGTTGCCAATGCCACTGAAAAAGCCGCCATCCTTGCCAAAGCAAGCGGGGTTTCCCTTGGGGCTGTCAAACACATAGATTATTCTTGGGGGGAACTGCGGCTGTATTCCAATACCCGCTTTGTTGAATCCGCAATTATGGAAGCCCCTGCCGCCTTCGGCATGGAAATTGAACCTGAAGATGTGGAAGTAAACGACACTGTAACAGTGATTTGGGGTATAGAATAATTGTTTTAAGAAGCGGTTCAACGCTCTGCGAGAGTATCACGCAAGTATCACAAAAGCCCGGAAGCCTTGATATTACAGGCTTTCCGGGCTTTTTGAGAATGTTATATCATAATTTTTAATATCGTCAACCGCCAAGCCTTCAAAATAACTGAGTTTCTGAAGAGCTTGCTCTAAATTATGATCTTTCAACTGTTCTTTTGTGTTTTAATAACTCAATTACCCTCGGCTAAAAGCCGAGGGTAATTGAGTTATTATTTTGTCATATTATCTGATTCCATTGCAGCTATAAATGTCTCTGTGAGCTGGGGATCGAATTGCGTGCCGCTGTGGGTACGGATTTCTTGGTATGCCTGCNNAGCCAGCGAATTAAAATGGGGGCGGATTTCTTGGTATGCCTGCTCAACCGTTTTAGTAGGCTTATAAGGGCGACGGTGCGTCATGGCATCGAAGCTGTCGGCAAGGGTAAGCAAGCGTGCCAGGTAAGGTATCTCTTCGCCTTTCATCCCGTTCGGGTAGCCATTGCCGTCATAGCGCTCATGGTGACTTAGGACAATGGGGACAAGATTCTTAAGTTCAGGTATATGCGCAATGATTTCGGCACTGTCCTTGGGATGCTTCTTGAGCTCTTCCCACTGCTCGACAGTGAGTTTTTCGTCGGTAATCAGTAATTCTTTCGGCACATTGATTTTCCCCAAATCATGCAGGTAAGCAGCACATATCAGCTTTTTCTTGGTTTCATAATCCATTTTCATATAGTCTGCTACCTTTTCACAAAAAAGGACAACGCGTTCAACATGGCTGTAAGTATACCTGTCACGTGAATTAATAACCGTAATAAGAGTTTTGATAGGCTGCAAAGCGTTGAGAAGTTGCCCATCTTCGCCATGGTTATGAGAAAATTCGTCGAAAATGGAGGCGAACATTTCAACACGATTGCTGCGTAAAAATTTTGCCCGATAGAGAGCTGCATCTGTACGGTCTATCAGTGCCACCGGGGTGTCATCTTTCCCCATGGACTGCGAGACACCGGCAGAGATCGTTAGGTTATGTCTTGGCAGATGATCCTGACCTTCAAATACATATGAATCAACAATTTCTTTTAAATGTGATGCGAATTCAGCAGCTTGTTCTTTTGTAACATCGGTTAAGATCAGACCGAACTCTTCGCCGCCATATCTGCAGGCAATCTGTCCTTTTTTAATATTCTGTTTTATCAGACGTGCGACAGTCCGCAGAACTTGATCTCCCTGCTGATGACCGAATATATCATTGTAGGCTTTAAATCCATCCAAATCCATCATAATCAAAGATACAGGTTTTTTATCGATATCCTGTTTTTTAAAATAGTCTTTGAGGTATTCATGAAAATACCGATGGTTATATAAATTTGTAAGCCCGTCTCTGTTTACAAAGGTGAGAAGTGTATCAATATGATTTCTCTCTAACTGGACATAATACCCAAGCGTCCAGGCAACAACAATAAACATGGAGGACAGAGCGAGGTCGTTTTCAAAGTATATATTGACAGACTGATTTGATTTATGTAATAAATCAATCGCCAGTACAAATACTGAGGAACAACCAGCAATGACTAGTCCGATTTTCATATTATATTCAATTGTATAGGCGACAATCAAGAATATAAATAAAAATTTATAGCTGCTTTGATGCATTCCGCTCATGATTACGGAAAATGCACATAGACTAAAAAAAATCGCCATTTCGAGGATACTAAGTAATTTATTGTTTTTCTTTTTTTTGTCAATCGAAAACCATATAAGCATAACGATAGAGAGGACAACTAAGGCAACGGCGACTGCAAAAAAGTTTAAACCTAAAGCCTCATCAGAAGTTAATCCTTTAAAAATACCTTGAAAAATCGGTGAAGCACAAAAGAAAAGCGTTAAAATCCTCAATATAAAAAACATTGAGCCAATCTGTTCTTTTTTGTATTTATCAAATGATTTATTCATGACCAATTAACCATCTTTCAGATCATAGTGCGATTAGCGTGTACAGAATGGTGATTATATAGAATATGGGCGGACTTATCCTATTTGGATGTCCGCCCATATTCCAATAGAATCCAAGACTTAGCGATCCTGCAGTGATTTGGGCTCTTCGGGCTGATAGTAGAAAATCATGCACGCGGAGGATGCCATTGTTGTTGCAACAAAGGAGCAAACCATTGCGGCAACAGCCATCAGGGGTTTAAAATACTTTTTCATGTTTGTTCTCCTTTCATTAATTTATAAGAAATAAAAAAAGTGTTACCAATTTTTATTTGCGACGGCTATCAATAATGTAATTGACTGCCATAGTACCGAAAGTGTAATACCTACAGCAAAACCGATGTAGTGTCTGTTATGTAGTGAATATAAAACAATCAGACATGTAATTATTGCATAGAAAAGTAAGGTGATAAAACTTTGCTTTCTTAGATTTTTAATCTTTTTTTCAGATTTTAATGGCTTGTTTTTTGAATCAACAGGAGCAAATTTATAAATAATAAGACAGCCTGTAAAAAAAGTAAAAGGACATAAGAATAAACAAATTTCAAAACCATAGGGCATTAAATAAAGGTAGCGTGAGAGAAGTCCCAAAATGGCGATAACAATGACGCTTACTAACAGACACCCATTGCTAGTGCGTGCATGTGCTCCTCCTGTTGATTTCCTTAAAATGGCGACTGTTAGATAAACAATCCAGCATTCTAAAAAACATCCAGTTAAAGCACCAAATGATGAAATAATAATAGCAACTATAACAATTTGGATAATAGCAAACAATCCATATTGGACAACAGCACGTTTCTCTTCATCATATTGTAAAGGTGATGTAATAATTGATGCTAGTTTATTGACGAACGTTTCCATTTATTCACCTGAACTTAAGAGAGTTTCTTATTTCTTTTTTTATAAAAATACATCAATAATAAAAAAATTGTTAACATAACATTACAAAGAAGACCTATTGATATTTTCCCCAAATTTGTTTCTAAGAACTTTTTAAAAGGATCAATTCCTATAAAAGCGGAAAATACAAAGAAAATAGCACCCTCAAAAATGAAAGTAATGATAGCAATAAATAATGCACTTTTTACTGCTTTTTGAGCAGGAATTTTTAGTAAAATAATTGATAGAATAATTAAGAAAATAAGGCTGAATAGTGTATGGTTTCCAAAAGTTAAGAATATGCGAACAAAATATGTTATCGCCATTGAAGCTGCGGCACAAATGAAAAACGGTTTCCACTTAATCTGATGTTTGCTAAAAAGATGTATCCCAAATACATAGATAAAACTTTGATATAAATATGCAAATAAAAATAATGCGATTTGTTCAAGAATCTGATTCAATGAGATTTCCTCCATTTAACATCCGTGTAACGGCCTTAATTCCATAATAAAAAACGATGAACACAAAAGAATGTACAAATAAATCTCCAATACTTAAAATACTGTAACCTACATCGATATAGTCGCTTAAAAATTTATAATGCGAATCAGGTGTACCTATAATATGTAAGGAAGAGTTGTCCAGCATTCCCTCCTTGAAGTATCCGGTCAAACGAGAGAGCGTAGGATAAACAGGCATTTTCCCGCCGTTTGCATGTTTAACCATCTCATTGAGTATGGAACCTACAAATATAAAGCCTGAGCCTGCCAAAGCGGGGAGGTAGAGCTTGTACACAAATATAGGTATAAGAAGGGAATATAGGGTGGCAGTTTTTAATATAGATGCATAGGAAACAAATTGATAATTTCCTAAAAATACGTTAATTTGAAAAAAGATATAAACAAGCTCAACAATATAAAAAGGATAAAAAACAGGTTTAATAAGTGCTTTCAAAACTTCAAGTTTTCTTATTTTTGCTACAATCGCCGCCATCAGTACCTGAAAGATCATAAATGCAATCCACACCTAATTATATTCTTACTTAATACATTATACTTTTAACACTTTTGTTTTACAAGTGTTTATTGAAATTTCTCCTAATTTTCTAATTGAAAAGACTTATATTGGTAATAGTAAACAAATAACATGCAAAAAATGTTGGAATTGATTAAGCTTATTTGGTCGATATTCACCTATTAAAAAAACTTACATATTTATTTTTAAAAAGTAGCAGGCCGAAATTGATAATTGACCTTGCAATAAGTATACTATATAATCAATGCATTGGGATAGATTTCCTTTGTATCACTTGGTAAGGATGATGAGCAAATTGGGCAGAAGCAACAAAGCGTCGGAGTTTTTCAGGGGATTAAAGGGAAAGCGTATTGCGGTATGCGGTGTGGGCAAGAACAACATACCCATAATATACCAGCTTTTATTACACGGAGCCGTGGTAACAGGCTGCGATAAACGAACCCGCGAACAATTGGGTAATATCGCAGATGAGTTGGAAGCCGCGGGTGCATCATTGTGTCTTGGTGACGGTTATCTAGACTCGCTTACTGAGACGGGTTGGGATATGATTTTACGGACTCCGGGGATGAAGCCGTATTTACCTCAATTTGAGAAAGCCCGCCGCAGGGGGATAACCGTTACTTCTGAAATGGAGATGTTCTTCTCGCTTTGTCCTGCCCATATTACGGCAGTTACCGGTTCGGACGGCAAGACAACGACGACTACCATTATCGCCGGACTATTGGAGGCTGCAGGATTTCGTGTTCACTTGGGGGGGAATATTGGTAGGCCATTGCTACCGGTTGTTGAGGATATTGAATCGGAAGATAGAGTGGTTGTCGAGCTTTCCAGTTTTCAGCTTACAGGTATGAAACAAAGTCCGCAGACAGCGGTTATTACCAACATTGCTCCAAACCATCTTGACTGGCATACCGATATGCAGGAATATATTGATGCCAAAAAAAACCTGATTGCCTGGCAAGATTCCTCGGACATTTCGGTATTAAATGCCGACAATGAATATACCGCATCCTTTTCAACCACTACTCAGGGAAAGCGATTGATGTTTTCACGAAAAAGCAAGCCGGAGTGCGGAGCATGGCTTTCAAACGACGGTATCTTAACCCTCACCCAAAAAGGTGTCGATACGCCCGTGATAGCAGCGGATGAAATTCGTTTGCCCGGTGTTCATAATATTGAAAACTATCTGGCAGCGATTTCGGCAGTATGGGGGAAAGTTCCTCCCGAGATAATCGCAGATTATGCCCGAAGCTTTGGAGGCGTACCTCATCGCTGTGAGCTTGTTCGTGAGCTTAACGGCGTTAAGTGGTATAATGACTCAATCGGATCAAGCCCGTCAAGAACCATTGCTGGGCTTGAGGCTTTTCATCGTAAAGTAATATTGATTGCGGGCGGCTACGATAAGCATATCCCTTATGATCCGCTGGGGCCTGCCGCCGCGAAAACGGTAAAGGAAGCCATACTGCTGGGGGCTACTGCGAATGCCATAGAAGCGGTGATCCGCAAGAATTCCAAACTGCCTGTTCACCGCGTGTCGTCAATGGAAGAGGCTGTCCTCACCGCTCGGAAAATTGCGCAGGGCGGGGATATTGTGTTCATGTCGCCTGCAAGCGCAAGCTTTGATTTGTATGCAAACTTTGAAGAACGCGGCGATCATTTTAAGAGGCTTGTAATGGCGCTGTAATATACCAAACTGCAATTAAATGCTTGCCTACTGGTTAGAAAGGAAGTTTGACTTAATGGTTTCATGTCTTGAGAAGTTGAGTAATGCCGCAGGAGTAGGCGGTTTAACAGAAGCCTCACACCTAGCTGCAGATATGCTGCGGGAATATTGTGATGAGGTAGAAATTGATGCTTTGGGGAATGTAATCGGCAGAAAAAAAAGCGTTCGCAAAAATGCACCGGTTTTGATGCTGGAAGCCCATATTGATGAGATCGGTTTAATTGTCACAAGCATTGATGATTCGGGGTTTGTTCACGCCGCTGCCTGCGGTGGTGTTGACAGACGTTCGCTGCCTGCGGCTGAAGTCATTCTTCATGGGGACAAGCCCTATCTCGGCGTGTTTTGTTCCACACCTCCACACTTGAAAAAGAAGGAGGACAAGGATACCCTGCCCGAAATCCCGGATTTAGGAATTGACATAGGAATGGATGCAGAAACAGCACGCCTTCATATTCAGCAGGGTGACCGCATATCGTTTAAACCAAATTTCAAACAAATAAATGAAACTGTGGTTTGCGGCAAGTCGCTGGATGATCGCGCGGGGGTTGCTTCTATTCTATATTGTCTTGACCTGTTGAAAAAGGAAGGGGCAGAGCCGGAATTTGATATAGCGGTGGTTTTTGCTGTTCAGGAAGAGCTTGGTTGCAGGGGTTCGGCCGTATCGGCATATCGTGTGAATCCGGATTATGCAGTGGCGGTTGATGTCAGCTTTGCACATACACCGGATGCAGACTGTGCCAAATGCGGAAAGCTGGGCGGTGGGCCAATGGTCGGATGGTCACCGACTCTGGATGACGCAATGACACGTAAATTAATCAGCATTGCTGAAGAACATGATATTGAATACCAGAATGAAGTTATGGGCGGTTCTACCGGTACCGATGCCGAGAGCATCTCGGATGCGCGTAGCGGCACCCGCACAGCCCTTCTTTCGGTCCCACTTCGCTACATGCATACACCGGTGGAAATGATTGATATACGTGATGTTCAGCGGGTGGGACAGCTTATGGCATTGTTTGCAAAGAGGGGAGTTGGTGAACTGTGATAACCAGGCTGAAGCAGCTCTGCTCGCTTGAGGGTGTATCGGGGCGGGAAGATGCGGTTCGAAAATATATCCTTCAGGAATTGGCTTCATCACCGGCTGAAATGACTATTTCGGTAGATGCCCTCGGTAATGTGATTGCACGGGTGGAGGGTAGAAAACGCACAGACTGCACCCTTTTGTTTGCCGCCCATATGGATGAGGTTGGTTTCATTATTACAGGTGTGACAGAGGAAGGCTACCTCCGATTTTCAGCGGTCGGGGGAATTGATTCTTCTGTGATTTACGGAAAGCGCGTGAAGGTGAACGGCCATACCGGTGTGTTGGGCGGTAAAGCGGTGCATCAATGTAAGGAAGAGGAAAAGACGAAAGCGGTTTCACTTGATAAGCTGCTGATTGATGTTGCGGCAGACAGCAGAGAAAAGGCGTTGGCAATTGCCCGCCCCGGAGATGTTGCTGTATTCGACAGCGNNTTAAAGCACGTGCGCTGGATGACAGGGCGGGATGTGCGCTTTTATTGGAGCTTGTATCAGAAGTTCCGGAGTATGATATTACATTGGCTTTTACGGTTCAGGAGGAGGTCGGGCCTAGAGGAGCAAAAACCGCCGCATACGGGGTCAAGCCGGATATTGCGATTGTGGTGGATTCCACAACCGCGGCGGATACTGCGGGCGTGCCTTCAGACAAGCAGGTTTGTCGTGTGGGAGAAGGTTCGGTTGTTTCCTTTATGGATAACCGCACCTTGTATGATAAAAATTTATATGACCGGATATTTCAGACTGCGGAGCGTATCGGAATCCCGATACAGGCAAAAAGCATGGTTGCGGGAGGAAACGATGCCGGGTCGATCCAATTAACGCGGACTGGCGTAAAGGTGGCGGCGGTATCGCTTCCATGCAGATATATCCACTCGCCCTCGTGTGTATTATCCCACAAGGATTTGGAAGCGACTCTGATTCTATTGCAGGGGCG
>DOWI01000011.1 GCA_003519645.1 Oscillospiraceae bacterium | reverse complement strand
CCGCCAATAGCATTACAGCTTGACCAGTCCACAGTTTAACACCTGCCGGCATGAGAATTTGCTGCAGGGCACAGTTGATCCATAGGCGCGGTAGTCAGAAACATTGCTTCCGGCTTGCTGATTTGTTTGCGGGAAAAAATTTTTTCTTTTAATTGCTGAACTGTCAAGCTTATTCAACTCCTTTTCCAATATTTTATTTACTCTTATTTTGCCGGTACTGCCCGAAGAAGTCTGTTCGTAATAGGGCACAGCTTTTTTGCCAAACAGGCACAGAAAAAACAAAGGGTGATGTCACATGGGATGTCAATTGGAAAACAAGCAGCTAAAATAACAGCCCAAGTGACCGGCGTATGCAGGTAGAAGTTGAGAATCAGATATTTGTAGGGAAGCCCGAACGCATAGACAAAGAACAATGCGGAATAGCAGGCAATCAGCAAATGTTTTAAACTAACGGTTCGCAGCCGTTTTACCAGCATACCAGCAATCCATGCACCGACTATAAAGCCGGGTAGATAACCAAAACTTGGATTCAAAACATAACCGGGTCCACCTCCGCCGGCAAAAACAGGCAGCCCGAATAGCCCAAGTGCTACATATACGGCAGTGGAAATAGTGCCTCGTTTTGTCCCTAAAAGTAATCCGGCTAGAAGTACAAAAAGCAGCTGAAGCGTGTAATAGTCGCCTAGAGGAAGAGGAATGTGTATGTATGCGCCCACTATAATCAGTGCGGTGAAAAGACCGCAGAGAGCCATGTCCTGAATGGAAAATTTATTTGTCAACCTAATTACCTCCTATAGGTTTACATTATAGAAAAAAAGCAGTTCATTGTCAACTGTTTTGTGAAATTGAATGGCTGAATATAATAAAATAAGTTATGAAGTTCTTAAGGACAAGCCATTTCCGCAAGACAAAATATGATATAATATTAAAGATCAAATAATGAATCATAAAATGAGAGTGCGAAATATGAAACAGAAAATTTTGAAAATTTTAAAACAAAATCCGTCTTCATTTGTTTCAGGACAGAAAATTAGTGAGCAGTTTGGTGTTACAAGAGCTGCCGTGTGGAAATCCATTAAACAACTGCAGGCAGCAGGCTATGAAATTGAATCTGAAACTAAAAATGGTTATAAACTAATTTCATGCCCGGATTTGTTGACTTCCAGTGAAGTCATGCCATACCTTAAAAAGTCATGTTTTCCCTATCAAATCATTCATTTTAATCAATTGGATTCCACTAATAATAAGGCAAAAGAGCTGGCGGAACACCGTGAACCAGAGGGCACTGTCGTTATAGCGGAGCAACAGACACAAGGAAAAGGTAAAGTCGGAAAAAAATGGATTTCTGCGCCTTATAAAGGCATATATATGTCGATTATTTTGCGGCCGGAATTGGACTTTTCTGGCAGCTCTTTACTTTCTCTACTGGGATGTGTCGCTGTGGGAAAAGCTTTGCTATCGTTTGGGTGCAGCGTGCAGTTTAAATGGCCGAATGATGTTTATGTAAACGAGAAAAAGTTATGTGGAATTTTAACGGAAGGTTCCGGAGAAATTGATCAGTTGGATTATCTTATACTTGGTATTGGCATCAATGTTAACCAAACACGTCAGGATTTCTCTAAATCGCTTTCATCAAAAGCATCATCTTTAAAAATTGAACTTGGTTACCGTGTATCCCGGCAAAAGCTAACGGCGGCTATTTTATCTGAATTTGAGATACAGTATCACCAACTCAAACAAAATGGCAGTGCAAAAGAAGCACTTGATTTTTACAAAAATCATTCAAATATTATTGGGGAAAAAGTTCTGCTGCAAAGGAATAAACAGCAAACTGTTGAAGCAAAAGTTCTTGATATAGATCAGTTTGGTCAACTCACTGTTCAATATCATGATGGCAGTATTGTTGCGATTAGCTCAGGAGAAATAACCGTTCAGAATACATCGCCGAATTTCACTTGATAAATTTGACACTTTTAAAAAGCTGGTTTATGATTGTTCCTTTTTTAGAACAGAGTTTTCAATAAAAAGTAAAGCCCGTTTACCTTAACAAGCACAGGCCTGCAGAGATATAATCTAATAAGTATTGTTTTTTATCAGATAGACGGTAAAAGAGTGATTTTAAGCGGATGGAGGATATTATGGCAGCAAAATATATCTTTGTTACAGGCGGCGTTGTTTCAGGGTTGGGAAAGGGAATTACGGCAGCTTCTCTTGGTCGTCTGTTGAAGGCACGCGGCTTGCGTGTTACGATGCAAAAATTTGATCCCTATCTGAATGTGGATCCTGGTACAATGAATCCTTTCCAACATGGAGAAGTTTTTGTGACAGATGATGGCGCTGAAACAGATCTGGACTTGGGCCATTATGAACGTTTTATTGATGAGAGCCTTTCCCAGAATAGCAACGTTACCTCCGGACGCATTTACTATAATGTTATTCAGAAAGAACGTAATGGCGACTATGGCGGAAGCACCGTGCAGGTAATTCCGCACATTACGAATGAAATTAAGGAACGTATTTCCGCTACTCGTGATAATGTAGATGTTGCCATTATTGAAGTTGGCGGTACGGTTGGCGATATTGAAAGTCAGCCCTTTTTGGAGGCGATTCGTCAGTTTGCCACGGAAGAGGGCCGTGAAAATTGTATGTTCATTCATGTTACACTCGTACCATATCTGAATTGCTCCCACGAACATAAATCAAAACCAACACAGCACAGTGTGAAAGAACTGCTGTCTATTGGCATTCAGCCGGATGTTATTGTGTTGCGGTCTGAAAAGCCGATTGGTGAGGATGTCAAGAAAAAAATTGCGCTGTTTTGCAACGTCCGCGAGGATTGTGTAATTGAAAATTTGGATTTACCGCTGCTTTATGAAGTGCCGCTTGCTCTTCGCGATGAAAAACTGGACGAGATTGTTTGTCGTCGCCTTTCTTTGGATACTCGAGGTCCAGACCTTTCTGATTGGATCAGTATGGTGCATACGGCGCTTTCTCTAACAGATAGTGTCAAAATTGCACTGGTTGGCAAATATGTGGAACTGCGTGATGCCTATCTCAGTGTTGCGGAAGCACTAACGCATGGTGGTATTGGTAACCATGTGAATGTCGATGTGCAATGGGTCGATTCTGAAAAGATTACAGATGAAAATGTAGGAGAAGTACTGAAGGACGTCGATGGCGTTTTGGTTCCAGGCGGATTTGGTGAACGTGGCATTGAAGGGATGATTATTGCCATTCGTTGGGCGCGGGAAAACAAAGTTCCATTTTTGGGCATCTGTTTAGGAATGCAGCTTGCTATTGTGGAATATGCACGAGATGTGATGGGCTTGAAAGATGCAAATTCTGCTGAATTTGATCCACAGAGTAAAAATCATGTTATTGACCTTATGCCCGAGCAAAAAGACGTGGCACAGTTGGGCGGTACGATGCGTCTTGGAAAATATCCATGCAAACTAACCCCGGGTACCTTGGCAGCAAATCTCTATGGAAATGAGCCGTTAATTTACGAACGTCACCGCCACCGTTATGAAGTCAATAATGATTATCGGGATCGCATGGAAAAGGCAGGTATTACATTTGCCGGAAAGAGTCCGGATGATCGGATTATCGAGATGATGGAAATCAATGCTCATCCATTTTTTATTGGCAGTCAGTTCCATCCAGAGTTTAAATCCCGTCCGAACCGTCCGCATCCGCTATTTAAAGGGTTAGTTGCTGCTGCGAAACAGTACAAAACGAAAAAGAGCCTATAACAAATTTTATATTTAGCAATAAAAAAACATCAGCTGCAGAAATCAAAGGAAATTCTGCAGCTGATGTTTTTTATTTTTTCTTTTTCATGTCCTTATTGTGACTGATTTGATAACAAAGTGTAAGCAAACTGTCGTTTAAATGAACGTTTTCAACGATTGCATCCGGATATTTTATGGTAATATCATAATGGCTGAAATTCCAATAACTGTGGATACCGAGCGGATACAGACGGTCTATCATGGCCTCCACCTCCGTGCGGGGGATACAAAGCGTGGCCATTTCCGGTTTATACTTTTTACAAAATTCTTCAAAATATGTGGCATCCATTACTTCAGTGCCGCGGATGATGGTACCAATTTTTTCAGGAGAAACATCGAAAATTCCGATAAGCTGAAAGCCAAGTTCCTTAAAATCCATGTGAGAAGCAATTGCCCGGCCTAAATTACCAGCGCCAAAAAGTACAGTTTTATAATTATGCTCTATTCCAAGAATTCGACCGATCTCAGCAGCAAGCTGTTCAACAATATAACCATATCCCTGCTGACCAAAGCCGCCGAAACAATTGAGATCCTGACGAATCTGTGAAGCCGTCAGGCCCAATTTTGCAGAAAGCTCCGTTGAAGAAATACGGGTAACGCCATCTCGTTTTAACTGATTTAAAAAACGATAGTACCGTGGAAGCCGGCGGATAACAGACATAGAGATATTATCACGCTTTGGCAATCGAAATACCTTCTTTCTGTGAGTGACTTCCTATCACCCAAAATATGGACAGTCATACTTATAAAAGAGTCTGAAGGCGAACATTGATTTCTTTCAAGAAAGTCTCCGTATCCACTTTGCGCTTCTTCTTCAAAGTGGAGAGTTGATACATGTCACCGGTCATCACACCATCTTCAATGGTCTGAATAGCAGCCTTTTCAAGCTTGCTTCCAAATTCAGTCAGACTTGGCAAATGATCTAGTTCACCACGCTTTTTCAATGCGCCGGTCCATGCAAAAAGGGTAGCGACACTGTTTGTGCTGGTAGTTTCTCCTTTCAGATATTTATAATAATGCCGTTGAACCGTACCATGTGCAGCTTCATATTCGTACACGCCGGTAGGAGACACCAGCACGCTGGTCATCATGGCAAGGCTGCCAAATGCAGTTGCTATCATATCACTCATAACATCGCCGTCATAATTTTTACAGGCCCAGATGTAACCGCCTTGGCTGCGAATCACGCGCGCAACTGCGTCATCGATCAAAGTATAGAAATAAGTTATGCCTGCAGCTTGAAACTTTTTTGCATACTCCTTTTCATAGATTTCTTGAAAAATATCTTTGAATCGATGATCATAAATTTTGGAAATGGTATCTTTTGAGGCAAACCAAAGGTCCTGTTTTGTTGTGAGTGCATAGTTAAAGCATGCATGTGCAAAGGAAGTGATGGATGGATCCAGATTATGCTGTCCCTGAATAACACCGGAATCCTTGAACTCATGAATGGTCTGCCGTTTTTCTTTCCCGTCCTTGTCTGTTACGACCAGCTCCGCTTTGGAACCAGCGGGCACTGTCATTTCAACATTTTTATAAAGGTCACCATAAGCATGGCGGGCGATTGTAATTGGCTTTTTCCACGTTGGAATATAGGGTGTTATGCCTTTTACTAAAATCGGTGCACGGAAAACTGTGCCATCCAAAATGGCGCGAATGGTACCATTGGGGCTTTTCCACATCTTATGCAAATTATATTCTTTCATGCGGGCTGCATTCGGGGTAATTGTTGCACATTTTACAGCTACACCATATTTTTTGGTAGCTTCCGCAGCATCAATTGTAATTTGATCGTTCGTTTCATCCCGATGCTTCAGACCCAAGTCATAATATTCGGTTTTTAAATCTATGTATGGGGTTAACAGAATATCTTTAATCATTTTCCAAATCACGCGCGTCATTTCATCGCCGTCCATCTCGACAAGCGGTGTTTTCATCTTTATTTTGTCCATAAAAGTACCTCCGCAAATCAAATTTCAACAACAGAATATATCCAATACTCTGTTAAAAGATCCAACATTTCAGGAATCCCAGCAAGAAGAGATGAGCTGGGTAAAAAATATAAAAAAACCATTTATTTAGTGCAGGGTGACTTTCACCACCGCGCTGCCCATTGTAATAGAAAAGTGGAATTAAGGCCAAAAGTACACACATTTGAACGAAAAAGAAACGTGGGGTTGTCATAAATAATGCAGAAAGAGCCATGAAAACAGATGCTACAGAATCATTCCTAAAGAACCAAATGAAAAGGTTATCTGACCTTTCGCAAAAAAGGTATAACATGGCCAAGGAATAATTGCAAAAATACCTAGCCGCAACAGATAATTTTTAATATTGCGAGTATGCATATAGCCTTCTGCAATGAAAAAGCACATACAAGGCGCAGTAATGCGGCCCAATATATGCAAGACCACCCCAATAGGAGATAATACAGGGAAAAATCCCCACCCAATATGATCGGCAAGCATACAAACAATGGCAAACCATTTGATTGTACTGGCAGTCAGTTTTGAGTGGTTTACAAAGGATGATTTTTCCGACTTTATCTGGTTCATTTTGCTTGTTGTTTTGTATAGTTTAGCAATCCGCCAACGAGAATCATGCTGCGCTGCCGATCTGTGAGCGGGGCTTTTGCATGAAATGTAAATCCTTTTGTTTCATCTTTTACCGTGACCGTTTGTCCATCCCGAATTTCCTCACTAATGTTTGGCAAAGAAAGATTGTCCATTTGGTCGATTCGGTCATAATCGTTCTCATCTTCAAAAGTTAAGGGGACAATCCCTGCATTCACAAGATTCGCACAGTGAATGCGGGCAAAACTTTTTACCAATACAGCTTTAATTCCCAAATAAAGCGGGACCAACGCTGCATGTTCACGGGAAGAACCCTGACCATAATTTTGACCGCCAATAATGATACCTTTACCGTATTTTCGGGCACGTTCCGGAAATTCCTTATCGCATACGGTGAAGCAGAAATCAGACAGGCGGGGAATATTACTGCGGTAAGGCAATATTTTTGCACCGGCAGGCATAATATGATCAGTTGTGATGTTGTCACCAACTTTCAGCAATGCTTTTGCCTCGATGGAAGATTCCAGTGCTGTGGTGACAGGGAATGGTTTAATATTTGGTCCGCGCAAGACTTTCACATCTTTAGCTTCTTCCGGAGATGCTGGTGGAATTACCATATTATCATTAATCAGGAAAGAGTTTGGCATTGAAATTTCGACTTCTTTGCCAAGTGTGCGCGGATCGGTCATGACACCTGCCAAAGCACTGGCTGCAGCGGTTTCAGGGCTGACCAAATAGATTTTACCGTCTGCCGTTCCGGAACGTCCCAGGAAATTCCGATTGAAAGTGCGTAGAGAAATACCACTGCTGTTTGGAGCCTGTCCCATACCAATGCAGGGGCCGCAGGCGCACTCAAGCACACGCGCACCTGCGCCAATCATGTCCCCTAAAGCGCCGTTTTTAGCAAGCATATTATAAACTTGTTTACTTCCAGGGGCAATTGCCAGACTAACAGATTCTGCCACCGTTTTATCCTTGAGAATAGAGGCAACACGCATCATATCGCGATAAGAGGAATTTGTGCAGGAACCTATGCAAACCTGATCAATTTTCATACCCGCCAGTTCGTGGACTGTCTTAACGTTGTCAGGACTGTTTGGGCAAGCAGCCATTGGTTCTAGGGAAGAAAGATCAATCGTGATTTCTTCATCGTAAACAGCGTCTGGGTCAGAAGCAAGCGGTTTCCATACATTTTCACGTCCCTGAGCAGACAAAAATTCACGTGTCACTTCGTCACTTGGAAAAATACTGGTGGTTGCCCCCAGTTCTGCTCCCATATTGGTGATAGTGGCACGCTCCGGCACTGTCAAAGTTGCGACTCCATCGCCAGCATATTCTACAATTTTGCCGACACCACCCTTTACTGTCAGCTTTTGCAGAACTTTTAAGATGATATCTTTTGCACTAACCCATGCCGGCAATTTTCCAGTTAAATTAACACGCAGCATTTTGGGCATAGTAATATGATAAGCACCACCGCTCATTGCCACCGCGACATCCAGTCCACCTGCACCGATGGCAAGCATACCAATACCGCCGCCGGTTGGAGTGTGACTGTCAGAACCAATCAGTGTTTTTCCGGGAATTCCAAAGCGCTCCAGATGAACCTGATGGCAGATGCCGTTGCCCGGCCTTGAGAACCAAATACCGTGCTTTTTGGCGACACTTTGAATAAACCGGTGATCGTCGGCGTTTTCAAAACCGGTTTGCAGCGTATTATGGTCAATATAGGCAACGCTTTTTTCTGTTTTAACACGATCCATGCCCATCGCTTCAAATTCCAGATAAGCCATGGTCCCGGTAGCGTCTTGTGTCAGTGTCTGGTCAATTTTTAATCCGATGTCACTGCCGACGGTCATTTCGCCAGAAACAAGATGATCCCTGATAATTTTCTGTGCAATGGTCATTCCCATTTGCAAATCCTCCTTAGCGCGGTCCCTTTCCATTGCTGCTTTTACCAACCTTTTTGGATGAGCAGTGTATCCCAGTACACAGTAACCGTAATTACTACAGGAAAGAAAGCGCAATGAAAATTTAGCCGTGCATTTTGCTAAAGATATTTTCTTTTTCATTATCCACGAAAAAGCACAGTTTGTCAATCCATTCACAAGGAGAGACATGGGAATCAGAGGTAGAATGTTAGAAAGTGCAGTGCTTTTTTCCGCGTTTTATGCTATACTAATTATAAATAATGGCTTGGCTCCGGTGGCATCAGATACGGTAGGATTTCTACATATTTTTCTATTTGCGTGGCAGAATAATGCTGCGGAGGTGAAAATATGAAAACGGATAAAATGTACAAGAATTATACATCTATGTCTGCTGATACTGAAACTGCTGAATCCGAAGCAGGTGAAAACCCAGAGGACCATTCACTAGATACAGGTACGGTTGTGACTGGTTCTAAAAATCGTACGATTCAGTGTCTTATGATTATTGGTCAAATCGAAGGGCATACCATTCTTCCAAGTAATAGCAAAACAACTAAATACGAGCATGTAATCCCGCGCTTAGTGGATATTGAAGAAGATGAAGAAGCGGAAGGACTACTAATCCTTCTGAATACAGTTGGCGGCGATGTGGAAGCCGGTCTAGCACTTGCTGAAATGGTTGCCAGTATGAAGAAACCAACCGTCAGTTTGGTACTTGGCGGAGGGCACAGCATAGGGGTACCGTTGGCTGTTGCGGCAAAGCAAAGCTTTATTGTACCAAGTGCAACCATGACCATTCATCCGGTGCGCATGAACGGGTTAATGTTGGGTGTACCACAGACTATGGACTATTTTCAGAAAATGCAGGAACGGATTACACAGTTTGTTACTAAAAACAGCCATATTTCTGCTGAGCGCTTTATGCAGCTTGCGATGAATACGCAGGAACTGGTTATGGATGTGGGAACCGTACTGGACGGTGAAGAAGCAGTTCGCGAAGGGCTGATCGATTCACTTGGCGGCCTTTCCGATGCACTGAGTTGTTTGTATGGGATGATTGATAAAAATCGGAAGAAAGCTGGCAAGCGGAAAAGAGCTGCTAAAACAAAGCAGTCTTCCGGTTCATCTGGTAAGAAACAGAAAAAATAAAAGACGGCGCTTTATGCGCCACATTACATAAAGAGAGCTGCTTTCTGAAGGCAGTTTTCCTTTTCACGATTTGCATTATACAGATCATATAACTGAGCAGGCATTGGGCTAAATCTTGCCTGATGCTCAGAATTACATAATGAGGGGCGTCCAGAATTGGCACAAAGGAAAAAAAGTCGCAAGCAAACTACAAAAAGGGTATCTCCTCCCAAGCGTCAGTCAGTAACCGGGCATTCTGCAGATCGGACAACCAAAACGAGGCAGCGTCCGCCTGTCAACAGCCGCGCACCGGAAGCAGAGCA
>DOWI01000423.1:3880-4045 GCA_003519645.1 Oscillospiraceae bacterium | reverse complement strand
TATCAAATAAAATAGGGGAGCCTGTAGGGGTTCTTGCATTGACAGACAGGATGTTTCCAGACGAGTCTTCGTAACGGTATACTATCATCGGATCAGCTTCAAATGTATCAACCAGCGTGTATCCAGATGGAATGTAGATTAACTTCATATTTTGCAAACGTTCAA
>DOWI01000423.1:2807-3789 GCA_003519645.1 Oscillospiraceae bacterium | reverse complement strand
CCGTTATAATATTGTGCTGCCTTTATATCTTTTAACCGCCTTCTAAATTTATTAGAGTAATTGGGGTTCTTCGCAGGAACAGCTATGTCATTTTTCAGCATTAACTTGCCTAAGGCTACCCCGGCAGCCTGCTTCATGCTTGTCTTTGAAATACGCTGATTATCAGGCAACCTTAGTGAATAAGCAAGAAGCATTTCAGCATACCGTAGCTTTTGCTTTGAATCACTGATAGATAGTATGCCTTCAGCTGCATTAGGATCAAAACCAAAGATATACTTCATGAATAAAAGAGATTGCATATATTCCGGTAATAGCAAAATTTTATCTTTTAATTCATTGATATCTAAACTATCATCCTTAGGTGGGACATCATTTAACCCAATTGCATAGCTACGCTCTATCATGGATTGCTGAAATACTGATTTTAGAAAACGGATATCACTGCTATACATTGACATATTCCTCTTCCAAATATAATTTTTTAAGCCTTTCAAAAGCTCTTTGAAACCGTTTGCGAGCGGTAGCCTCCGTAATGTTCAAAATGGCGCCAATATCCTTATAGGACATATCTTCTGCCAGCCTTAATTCAAGCAAATATCTTTCTTGGGATGATAATTTTTTGATCAGATTGAGCAGCAACTCCCTGTCATGCCCCTTAAAGAAAGTATCCTCCGTAGTAGCAGAAAGGTCTTTCCATTCTTCGAACGAGTCCACAGGAAGCGTTTTCCTGTTTTGGCGATATATATCTATGGAAATATTTCTTACTACAATAACGCAGAAAGGCAGCCTTTCGTGACAAGGTATTTTTTCAATTTTATCAATATGATCCATAATTTTAAGAAAGGTCTGTGCTACCGCATCTTGTGCATCCTGTTCCGAAT
Organism: Oscillospiraceae bacterium; assembly: GCA_003519645.1. Next base: position 2,908 of record DOWI01000423.1, on the reverse strand, counting down.
GCAGAATTTTTAAAGAAATGTTATAAAGCTTAACATTATAATCTTTAAAAATCTGATTCACTAAATCTCTTTCAGAATCGGTTAGCACCCCTAAAATTATG
>DOWI01000423.1:0-2744 GCA_003519645.1 Oscillospiraceae bacterium | reverse complement strand
CTTGAGGAGGTGACGAAAATGCAGAAAGAAAAAATACTGAGTGAGCTGTACCACGGCAACATAAACCCAGTGGCAAAATCCGTTGTGCAAGGCAGTGCCTATCAAAAAGCAATGTACCAAATCAGCAGTCTTGAAGAAAAGATGATGGCACAGCTTGATGCAGAGCAGAGAAAGCTGTTACAGGATTTCGTATCGGCACAAGGTGAGCTAAACTACATCAGCGGCGAAGAGCGATTTATAGACGGCTTCCGCATGGGAGCGAGAATGATGCTCGAAATATTTGAAAAAGATGACGGACAGTTCAAACCGATTACCGGTTAGCTGTTCGTCATTTTTTTATTATCTGAATCTAATACGATATCTCAAAGCCTCGTCCGTTAGAAATAGCGGGCGGGGCTTTTGCGTTTATCGGTGATTTATCCTTTTGAGCTTCCTTAATTGCTTTTCGTGCCAACGACCAAATTCCAATCTCACCATTCATGCAAGCATCTGTTAGCTTTTTGAGAGCCTTATCTTTTGCCTTGGCAGCTGCGTTTTCCGTAAGGTCGAACTGCTCTCCTAAATCAGCTAAAGTGTGTTGTTCATAGCCAAATACACCGAAGAAACCACCGAGAATTTCACGCTCCTTAAAGGATAGCTTGTCAAACTCTTTCTCCAATACCTCAAGATAGATTTGGTGCAATACGATCTGCTCCACATCCTCACGAGCATCCTTGATTTGAACAACAGGCTCGCCGTTATCATCATACTGTTCATCAAGGGATGAAAAGCTGAGATATCCTTGCACATGCAGTGCCTCAAATTCTCGCTTGGACAGGCTGACAGGATACAGACTGTTCTCCAACTCCCGTTTCATTGCGCCTATGATGTAAGGATAAAGAAAGGTGGACAGAGTTGCTTCGATGTTGGGATTATACCTGTCTGCATAAGTAAGGATTGCAAGTGTTCCTGCCGAAACTAAATCCTCCCGAAGCTGTTCACAGTGAAATTGGCGGCACAGCTTATCCGCACAGGCTTCTACCATTTCTTTGTTCTGCAGATATATGCTTTCCAACTTGCCGCCTCCTCCCACGGGTACAGACTACCGTCTGCCTTTTTTTGTGATGCCAAGGGATGAATACAAAACAGCGGACTGCATTTGAGCATCTACTTCCCTGTCGGTGAGCAAGCCGCTAATTGCCATATCTTTCAAATCAATAATTTTCCGTTTGGCGTTTTCCCAATCCTCCACCGAAATATTCCCTCGTTGTTTGTCCGCTGTAATCCGTTGATAGGCATTGGTGTAGCTGCGGATAACAGGGTTGTTGGCGGCTTTTTCTTTCGCTTTGTTTTTTGCCCCCTGATTGCGGCAGGTGCGGTGGGGTTTCCCTTCAATTGGCCTGTCGCAGTAATCGGTCTTGTAGCCTTTGGTAAGCAAGAAGAACTGTTTGCAGTTCTTGCAACGGCGAATGGTATGCCCGTGCATGATTGCCTTCATAAAATCCATCTTCAAAAATGCCTGTAAATACTTGACCGAGTACACCTCATAGATGGCATAGGTGTCTGGCTGATTGGGAATCATGTCCGGCACATACCGCACATCAATATTGTCAAACAGCGTGAAAGCGTGTCCCTCGTTTCTGAAATGGTTGATCATCATCTTATCAAGGTTAGGATGTGTGTAAAAATCATACAGGGCAGCCGCATAGTTTTCGCTATCCAGTGTTTTCAAATGCATTAAACCGTTGTCAATAAACCAAAACATTGTCTGGTTGAACGAGTAAATATCGCTGATAATTTCTATATATTTTTCTGCGGAATGCATCCTACCATCGGCAATCAGCTGAAACAGCTTGCGCCCCATCAGCATCTCATGGAGTTTTTTTATATTGTCTGTGTTAAGGTCTTGCGACAGGGCAAACATGGTTTCAAATTCCTGCGGTGAGATACTCAAAATGTCCACCGTTAAATCGCCGAGTAGAAATTCTTGTCCTGCAACCTCAATTTTATCGTCATGTATTCTAAAATCAATTCGACTAAACATTGTCTGCCTCCCGTGTATAGGATTGACTTTTATATTGTAATCCTATTTTATATCTTTACTCTAAAATGTTCCATAACTATATTGTACAGGATAATATATAAAAAATCAATCCTGCAAATACAAAAAGGAGTGAGTACATGAAAAACAAACTGAATCTAATCAAAATGAGCAGTGTAGATGTAGAAGAAATTCAATGGATTTGGTATCCCTACATTCCATACGGAAAGGTGACCATCATCCAAGGTGACCCAGGCGAGGGCAAGACCACATTCATCCTCGCATTAATGGCACTGCTCACAAAGGGCGAGCCGTTGCCCGAAGAAGAAACCGCCACAGAACCCATCAATGTGATTTACCAAACTGCTGAGGACGGTCTCGGCGATACCATCAAGCCAAGGCTGTTGTCGGCTGGTGCTGATTGCGAAAGAGTGTTGGTCATAGATGAAAACGAGGTAGAGCTGACACTTTCCGATGAACGCCTGGAGCAAGCCATCAATCAAACAGGTGCAAAACTGATTGTGCTTGATCCGATGCAGGCGTACCTCGGTGAATCTGTGGATATGCACAGAGCCAATGAAATCCGCCCCATTATGAAAAGGCTTGCTTTTCTTGCAGAACGCACAGGCTGTGCCGTTATTCTTGTTGGGCACATGAATAAAATGCAGGGCGGAAAATCTTCCTACCGTGGTCTTGGCTCAATTGATTTTCGTGCAGCAGCAAG
>DOWI01000145.1:2485-5225 GCA_003519645.1 Oscillospiraceae bacterium | reverse complement strand
GATAAACGTGGTGACATTCACGTTGTTCTGTGTGTAAAAGTTGCCATTTGCAGCAACGGCAGACCATTTTATCTCGGTTAAAAGCATACTCACGGTTCATGTAGTATTCAAAGTTGTATTTGCCATTGTAGGCTGACATTTTGAGCTTTTCAGAGTTATACAGAGCGGGGCGGTCGCGGGGTAGTTGCTTTTTAGCGGAGCAGTATTTCTGGTAGAGCATTCTTCCCTCGGCAGTATAAGGGGTCATGTTTTGGTTAAACGGTTTCTTTTCATACTGCACATGGGTAAGAAANNACCCATTTTCCTTGATAATTCACGGCAAAGGTCTTGGTTTCATGCCCCTCATGCCTTGCAGGAAGGTTGCTTAACTTCTGTAGCTCAACCTTCATCTGCAAATAATTTTTAGGGTACATTCGCTTCCAGACCGCAAACACCATGCTGTTCACCCTGTAATCAATCATGTTAAAGGCGTAGGAACTAATGCTGCTTTTGATGTATTCCGATATGCCCATGATGACCGAATTTACATATTCAATTTGGGCTACTCGACAATTCAATGCTTTGTGTTCCTTGATTTCCCGAATTGCCAAGCGTAGGTTTTTAATTTTTTTACCCAATTTGATGTAATCAGGGTAGGGCTTCGCCACCCACCATACTATCTGCTTGCTTTTGTTTTTCTCACTTTTTGCTACTCTGATATTGAACCCAAGGAACTTTACCCCATTTGCCTTCATGTTTGTTACGACCGTCTTTTCTTCAGATATTTCGAGCTTCAGACGATGCGCGAAGTATTTGGAGAGTTCCTTTTTCAGCCTATACGCTTCTTTTTCAGCAGTGGTTAGAATAACCCAGTCGTCGGCAAAACGGATATTATACTTCGGGAAAATTCCCTGTTGCCGTAGTTTCCTCATATCACTGCTTTTCAGTTTGAGCTTTGGGAATGGGTGATAATATTTGCGCCCGACGTACCAATCAAAGTCGTTGAGATACACATTTGCAAGTAATGGTGAGAGGACACTGCCTTGACCTGTCCCGACCGATGTGTCGAAAAACAAATCTTTTTCCATATAGCCCGCTTTCAACATTTGGCTGATGATTTTCACAAGCCGCTTGTCGTGTATTCCCATTTTCCACAGTTTTCCTAGTAGTATCCTGTGATTGATATTGTCAAAGCAACCCTTTATGTCACCCTCTAATGCGTAAGTCGGCATACTACCCGACTTGTTTGAACCGTTAATGATGTTCACTATATCTCGTACAGCGTGCTTTTGTGCCCGATACGGTCTGAAACCATAGCTGTGAGGATAAAATTTTGCTTCGCATATTGGTTCAATGATAATTCTGATGCATTCCTGTATAATGCGGTCAAGCATGGTGGGAATGCCCAGAGGTCTTTGCTTGCCGTTCGCCTTTTCAATATATATTCGCTTGGCGGGTTTGGGCTTGTAGTCGCTCACTGTACTGCGAATTAGCTCTATCACTGCTTCTTTTGGCATTTGCAGATACTTGTCCATTTTGTTGCGGTCAACACCTGCGGTCTTGCTGCCTGCGTTTGCTTTGATGTTGTGAATTGCCGTAATGATTGTCACTTCATTACAGATTGCTTCCATTAAACCTGTGAACGCTGTTCCTTGTTTGGATTTTTCGTACAGCAGGTCGGTTAATTTTCTGAGCTCTGTTTCGTTTGAAAATCCAGCGTTTATATGCACAAAGCAATCACTTCCTTTGTAGTTCGCTACCCATATTTCAGGGAGTTACGGATTTTCGATTTTGAAATCTGTTAATCAAATTGACTCGTCCCCTTCGCCGTGGGGCATTTCAGCCCCTTGTAATTGGCTTTCCCAATCGCAGACTACTATGGGACGGCTGACTTCCTGCACACTTCATCATGCTGCAACACTCCATGCACAGGCTCTCAAACGTTCCTAAATCTCTATCTTTTTATGCTGAACCCTTAGGTTGTTACCTTACACCGTGAAAATTGAGCATACTTTGAATTACAGTTGTCGTATGCTTTCCCAAGTCATTTCAGACTTTGAGCGAGTACCCCCAAAGACTACGGAAATACCCCTTTTCATTTGCTGGTCTTTCGACCCTAAACCTTTACGATGCTGCATAACTTTTTCTATCATAACCATAGGTTCAAGATGACCGCATTATATAGCCCTTGTTGCCAAGAACATCAAATTACGACTTTACCACGCTTTGTACCATAGGCGATTACAGCCGCCTAACGCACAGTGGAGTATCATCTTCTCGTGCCGCCATAGATTTTAACATTTCATCATCGGCGTTAATTCTGCACGGCAAGGGTACTGCCCCCTTGAATTTGAGATTTAAGTTCTCATCAGTATTTTCTAACGTTTAGTGCAACTGACGGGTGCTTTTCACTTAGCCTGCTAAGCTAAATTTATGCACAACGTTTCGCACAGTCCTCCAGATTCTGAGACGCCAGAATGACCGCAGATTCCTTCTTGCGCACACGCTTCATGAAATTGCGGATATATTCAATGGCTGTCAGGTTCGTGAGGAACAGGTACAGCTCGTCAATGGAGGCGGCGGTATTGCCCTCGGTCAGCAGCTTGTCGCTCATGAAGGACAATACGTTGAACAGCAACGCGTTTTTCACGTTACGGCTGGCCTGCAGCAAGCCCTTGACGCCGAACACGATAAAGTGGTCGGAGGTTACATTGGTGTGGCCGTTGAAAAACTGGCTCTCCGCGCCCATGCACATGGAGTG
>DOWI01000145.1:0-2331 GCA_003519645.1 Oscillospiraceae bacterium | reverse complement strand
CACCGGAAGAAATCCTTGAGAAAGCTGATGTGCTGGCTGAGCTTGGTAGACTGGCGGAATGCCTGAGGCGCGTCGGTGTCCTCCGGGCTGCCGCCCTCGTCCCATGTTTTCGGCTCCAGCGGGTTGATTCGGTACCGGCCGGACATGAGGTCAATGAAACAGCCGCCGAGGTTTTCCGCCAGCTCCACATATTCGTGTTCGGGGTCCAGGCACAGAACCGACTTGCCTGATTCGAGGATATTGCAGAGAATGAGCTTTAAGAGGTAGCTCTTTCCCTGACCGGAGTTCCCCAAAATCAGCACATTGGCGTTTGTTTTATCATCATCACGCTTGTCAAAATCTGCAATGATATTGGAGCCGAACTTGTCTCTGCCGAGGTAAAACCCGCGGGGATCGGTCTTGCCGCTGTAGTTGAACGGATAGAGGTTTGCCACGGAGCTTGCGGGCAGCACCCGTTCAAACTGGCTGGCGAACACGTTATATCCGGCAGGGCCTACGGCCAGAAAACCCTCCCGCTGGCGCAGCATGAGCCGGTCCACATTGAGCTTACTGCGCACCAGCTCGGTGAGAACATCGGTCTGGAGGAGCTTCAGCGCATCGGGATCATGAGCGGTCAGCTCCAGAAACACAGCGCAGTGCAGGAGCGGCTCCCGGTTTCGGTGCATGGAGGATACCAGCGTGACCACATCCTGCAGATTGCTTTCGGCGGTGACGGTCTGCTGGAGGTCGTTGGTATTGCTCTTATCCATGCGGTTCTTGTTGGCGGCATTGTGGATGATCTTCTTTTCCTCGGCCGCCGTTACCTGACGGGTATAGATGCGCAGGGTCACGCCGTCCTTTTCGCCAAGGTGGCGCAGGATGGCCTGTTCCTCGGTAGCAGTGGGATATTCCCGCAGCACCCACACACAGCGGTAGGTGTTGCCGCAGAGGAAGTGGTCGGTGTTGAATTTGATGATGCCCGGTGCGATCATGTCAAGGAAATCCTTGATTTTTACATCCTCCTGCGGCGGAGATTGGCGCTTTCTTTTTCTTGCCATCAGCATTTCTTCCTTTCTGATTTTGATTTTGGGTATAGGAAAAGCCGCCACATTAGTGACGGCTTGAAGTAAAATGGTTCACTTTGATAAAGATGTGAGGTATAATTATTTTCTAAACCCTGTATTCAATTAAGGAGAAAATATATGATTGATAATTTTCAGATGACCTTTCATCACATAGGCAAACCTGTTCCGTTAGAAAACATTAAAGATAATAAGGATACGAAGTACAGTCCTCTGTTCGACATGTACTCGTTGGATATGAAAAATGATTTGTCCCTTCCAATAGAGTTACATGCTTTCGGTGAAAATTCCTCACTTGATGTTAGAATCCAAAAAGAACCTCACGTTGCTTTTAAGGTGAATGATATTGAGTCTGCCTTGGATGGGAAAGAAATCGTCATGCCGCTTTATCAGCCTTTTGCCGGGTATCGCTGCGCCATGGTTATCATTAACAAGCAGCTGATCGAGTTAATCGAAACGACATTATCTGAAAGTGAAATTTGGGGAGACGGAATATTTAAGGACAGTATTCTTTATCCCAAAGGGAAACACGTTTTAGATGAATCTGCGGAAAAGTGATTTGCGGAAAGCCGGGGGTGCATACTTCCGGCTTTCCGTTTATCTGTTCACTCATTCAAAATAACCCAGCGTTCCCCATCGTAATCCTCATACACCTCGGTCGTGACATTCTGCTCATAATAGACACCCAGCAGACGCTTGATGTCCGATTCACCCGCCTTGCGCACCGTGAAGCCCTGATCCTTGAGGCTCTTTTCGATGCGGGAAAGGTATGGCTGAACATCGCTTTCTTTTTCATTCCGAAGCCGTATAATGATTAAAAATTCCCGCGCCGTTGCCATCTGCACCTGCATATGGTCAAGGGCTGTCTGATCCTGTGCCAGCAGCTTTCGGATGACGGGGTTCTGCTCGGCGTCCATTCTGGCTTTCAGGTAGCTTTTGTTGTCCTCAAAATTTTCCCGGCTGTTCAGGCACAGCATTTCAATATCCGAGATGCCTTTCAGCACATTCATAAGGGCATAAATCCTTGCTCCGATGCTGGAATCGGACAGGACACTGATATTGGTAGGCTTGATCATAAAAAATACCAGCTCGCCGTGGGGAGTCACAAGGCTGTGGCCGGTGATGCCCTCGATGTCCATGAGCTGGCGGGTGGAGGCTTTTTCTCTGGCCTCCTGCTTCTTTTTCCGGTTCATATTCACGCCCTCCATTCATAGGTCTGCTGCTTTCCAAAAAAGAAAGCGGCGGCGTAGCGGATAAAATCAAGGATGCT
>DOWI01000362.1:3704-4536 GCA_003519645.1 Oscillospiraceae bacterium | reverse complement strand
GCCAGCTGCGAACCGCTGTAGCCCCAGTTTACACCCGTTGAAATATAATTGTTTCCCGCTGAACGGTTTTCCGTCTGGTAACCGTGATTTGCCAGAATTTTGTTCAGGTCCTGTTTGATATGCAGCGAGCTGCCCAGCATGACATCCATATTCCATGAACCGGTCATCCCGTCATTGCCGATACCACCGCCGATGCCGGCTTTATCATAGATAGCCTGTGCGCGGCTGTGAGGAATGAGAACATGGTTGGCGACAATCGCTTCGTCATATTCCCACCAGCCGCTCAGGGTAAAGGTTTCCGTCACCTCTGTGCCGTCCACATCAAAAGTCATGGTAAACTGGTTTCCCAATACCGGTTCGACGCCCAGCAGTTCCAATACCCGGGTATCGGTGGCGGCCTCATTGGTACCTTCGGCAGGTAACCGGCCTTCTACAGGGTCGCAGTACATCCAGTGCGCCTGGTTCGCATCGCTGTATCCAATTTCCACATGAGATTTGCGAAACGGCGCGCCGGCCGGCATACCTACAAAGCGGCGCAGCCCATACTGCTTAATGAAGGGATCGGTTTTAATCTCATCAAACTGCTCCCGGGTCATATACTTGAACGTTCCATGACTCCAGCCTCCGGCTTGCCGGAAGTTGGCCTGTTGAAAGGAATGATTAATCGACAGCGCCACCGTGAACAGGGANNCGGCGGATACATTTTCGGTTGGCTACGTTCATGCTGTGCACCTCCTTATCGAGCGACGATCAAGCCGTCCTCGATGCGGACGATGCGGTCGGCCAACTGGGCAATTTCCTCGTTATGGGTAATCATCACAATGGTTTGGAC
>DOWI01000362.1:0-3623 GCA_003519645.1 Oscillospiraceae bacterium | reverse complement strand
AGCCCCAGTGTTTCAATGATGCTGTCCACATAGGCGGAATCCGGCGTATTGCCGTCCAATTGGATGGGCAGCACGACGTTTTCATAGACGTTGAGCACAGGAACCAAATTATAATTCTGGAACACAAAGCCGATCTTGCGGCGGCGGAAGATAATCAGCTCTTCATCCTTCAGCGAAAAGATGTCCTTTCCATCCACCCAAACCGTGCCGCTTGTAGGGCGGTCCAGTCCACCCAGCATGTGCAGGAGCGTGCTCTTGCCGCTGCCGGATGTACCGACAATAGCCACAAATTCTCCTTTTTCCACCCGCAGATTGATACCGGCGAGAGCATGAACAGCGTTTTCACCGGTGCCGTAAACCTTTTTCAAATCATGTGTCTGCAAAATGGTCATGATAGATACCTCCAAAGCTAAAGTCTGTATTGCTACAATACAGACTTTATCATGAGTTTCTTTCCAGAATCTTTCCGGTGGATAAGCAATTCTAACAGTTTTGTAAGAATTNNCCCGGCTAAAATCCGGCGGGTCAGATATAAACCGATCCCCACGCCGTCCTGTTCACTGACAGATGGGGAACGGTAAAAACGGGAAAACACTTTTGCCTGCTCCGCTTCTGAAATGCCAATCCCAGTATCCGCTACATCAATGCGGCAAAACAAATCGTATTTCTGGACTGAAATTTGTATACTGCCGCCCGGGGGCGTGTATTTAATGGCGTTATCCATCAGATTACATAGCGCTTCTGCCGTCCATTTATAGTCAAATACCGCATCGGCTTCCGTAGGATTTGTGGTCAAGCGAATCTCTTTTTGCGCGGCTTTGGGCGCCAGCTGTCCGGCTGCTTCCTCCAGCATAGGGGTAATGGCCTGGGAAACCGGATGCAGGGTGAAAACGCCTGTTTCCAATCGTGATAACTTCACCAATGAGGCAATTAAAAAGCTTAGCTTTTCCGCTTGTTCCCGTAGTGCAGCAACACAATCGATGCTTTCTTCCGGTAGTTCCTGTTCCTCCAGCAGCTGTGCATAGAGCAGGATATTGGCAATCGGTGTTTTGGTTTGGTGAGAGATATCCGCTAACAGCTCCTTGATTTTTTCTTTCTCTGCCGTTAAGTTGCGTGCAGATACCGCGGAAGCGGTTAAATATCGGTTTAATCTGCACTCTACTGAAGAAAGCAGGCTTTCGTCAAAGCGATGCTCTGTAAAGCTTCCGTCCAGTGCGCTATCCAGCATTTGGTTCAGGGTATGCATAATTTTTTGGGTTTTACGATGCTCTAGCAGCACGACCACGGCGCATAGAAAAATCGATGCCAATGCAACGGCAAGCGGGACAAGGCTCCATTCATTCATCCTGTTTCACCACCCATACATAGCCAAGGCCGTAAACAGTTTTGATATATTGTGCCGCATCCAGCTTGTCCCGTAAGCGCTTAACAGTGACGGAAAGCGCGTTTTCATCCACATAATCTGCGCCGTCCGTCCAGATACGATCCAGCAGAACCGTTCGGCTTATGGTTATACCCCGATTTTCCACCAGCAAGCGCAGGAGCTTTTGTTCCGTTTTGCTTAACTCCACCGCAGTATCCGCCTTAAANNCATATGCTCAAAATCAAACCGATAGCTGTCAATGTCAATGACAGACGGCTTGGACACTCTGGCCATGCCGCGCAACTGGGCCTTTACTCTCGCGCGAAGAATCGCCAGACTAAAGGGCTTGGTGATATAATCGTCCGCACCGTGCTCCAAGCCCATGACCACATCTATTTCAGTGTCGTTGGCAGTTAAAAGGATCACCGCAATCGGTTGGCCGGCGCTTTTAATTTCACGCAGAAGTTGTAACCCGCTTCCATCGGGAAGGTTAATATCCAGCAAAACCAGATCCGTCACACCACAGGCAAGCTGTTCACGAGCAGATTTCAAATCGAAACACGGGACAATTTGAAGTTCCTGATCTTTTAAAGCAAGGCACAAGCCTCGGCTCAGATTGCGATCATCTTCGACAATTAATACCTGTTTCATATGTTCACCTTCCTATAGTCAAGCTCATTTTTGCCAGCATTTCCTCGCCGGATATGTGATCCCCGACTTGGAGAAAGGAAACCTGCGGACAGAAAAAAAAAGCATTGCGCGGCACTATCTCGAAACCGGCGTTCCCGGCGCTTACGAAACCACCAGGGTGATACATGAAAGAGGAAAACGGGAAATACGCTCCCTGCTTTGAGGACGCCGCCGTTTTCTTGGGCCAAACCAGCATAGGCAAAAAAGCAGGGCGGGCAGATGAAACTGTCCGCCCCGGCATAGGGATTTTAATATAATTCAATAAGCCACGACCCGGTTAGGTGTCGCTGTAATAGTTATAGAGATCAATCGCGGAGGTTGATGTTGAAGCTTTTAAATCAAAAAGAATAAGAATACGATAAGCCCCAGCACGATTCTGTACCAGCCAAACACCTTAAAGTCATGCTTTTTAATATATCCCATCAGGAATTTTATAGCCAGTATGGATACAATGAAAGCTGTTATCATACCGGTTGCCAAAATAAGCGCTTCGAATCCGGTAAACGTTAGACCGAACTTGGCCAGTTTCACCAGGCTGGCTCCCAGCATCACCGGTATGGCCAAAAAGAAAGTAAACTCAGCCGCCACCGTTCGTGAGGTGCCGATCAGAATAGCTCCAATGATGGTGGCGCCGGAACGGGAGGTTCCCGGAATAAGTGACAGGACCTGAAAAACCCCGATGAACAATGCGATTTGGTAAGTGAGCCCGGATAAAGTAGTGACTTTGGGGATGCGTGTTCGGTTCCGGTTTTCGATGATAATAAACAGGATACCATAGAAAATGAGGGTTACCGCCACTGTCCAGGGGTTGTAAAAAATCTCATCTATTTTGTCGTCAAACAAGAATCCGATAACACCGGCCGGAATGCAGGCCACCAGGATTTTAAACCACAAAGACATGGTGTCTTTATCAATGGCTAACCGATCCCGCCAGGTAAAGGGCAGGAGCTTGCGCCAGTATAGAACGACCACCGCGAGAATAGCCCCCAACTGGATCACGACAAAAAACATTTCTTTAAAGGCATCCGACAAATTCAGGCGTATCACCTGGTCTACCAGGATCATGTGGCCGGTACTGCTGATGGGAAGCCATTCAGTAATACCCTCAACAATGCCCAGGATTATCGCCTTAATGATTTCTACAAACTCCATCAGATTAAACTCCTCCATATTAACCGGTTCGCTTATTATAACGTTAATGTAATCAAAAACCCTGCAGAAAATTAAGCAGACTCTTATGATGCTGCTATCATTTATCAGTTATAAAAACGTCTCTATCAGTTTATCATTAACAGTCAAGCTGTTTCTAATTTTCCGGGTTAACGATCTCGTTGTAGGATCTAACCGTCAAGAGGTAATAGAAAAGATAAACAAGCGTGTAAACAGCGATGGTTATGATCGTTGATGTCACCAGACTGGTAAGCAGTAAATGAGATAAAGCCATCAATGCTGCCCAGCTGTGGGCAATCCCCAGCAGTAACGGGAAGAGGAATACATACAAAAGCTGTTTGCGGATAGAAGCTTTTATTTCACTCCGACTGACTCCAATATTACGTAGAATCTGATAGTT
>DOWI01000314.1 GCA_003519645.1 Oscillospiraceae bacterium | reverse complement strand
TTTCAAATTTACCCTGCAATCCGTAGCCGTTGCAATCGTCAACCTCCATCCATACCGAAGGTATAATTTCTACTTTATACTGTGATTCATTTTGAAGCGACGGCAGGGTTAAAACGTATTTCCTTAATTCATCTTTTTCTGTAACCGTCTGTGAAACATCTGTTTTTTGAATAGAATCAGTTGCTTCTGTAGATTTTTCAGAAGCTGATTTTCGTTGCGAACAGGTGATAGCGGACAGTGCNNCGTTCAGAAGCCGGTTTGCGTTGCGAACAGCTGATAGCGGACAGTGCCATCGCAAGCAATAGTAGGGATGATAGTTTTTTCTTCATTGTTATTGTTTTAGGATTGTTATATAAAAACGAATTATTACACTGATTGTTTTTTCATTGCCGCGTTATCTGATACGGCCTTTCAAATAGCATTCAAAAAGATTCCCTTTTTGACATTCCTTTAAACATCAATATTTAGACATTATTTTTTGTAAGAATTCCCTAATCAATTCATTAACCTTATCGGGATTATCCAGATTGGTTCCATGATGCGCATTGGGAATAACTTTGAGTTCGGAATGAGGAATATTTTCCTGTATGTAGGGTTGCTGATAATTCGTCATCGTATCATGATCTCCTATCATCAACAGGGTAGGACATTTCACTTTATGTAAATCGTGCTTGCTTTCCATTCGTATTACTGCGCTCCATACCCTGTTCCATTCATCATGTTTCGTTATTGAAAAAGCTTGAGCATCAGTAAAATGATAGAATTCATGGTTCCGGAAAACTCTTCATTTATGGATGAAGGAAAGAATTTATTGATAGAAGAATTTGGTAAAAATTATGCCACATATTTTTCTATTTTAAGTGCGATTTCAGGTGGAATCAATACTCAACCCGAAATTGAATCGGCTTTAGGAAACAAGAGCATTGGCGGGCAATTGAAAAGACTCATTGAAGATTACAACATTATCGAGCGTCAGCGTCCGATACTTTTAGTTTATTTATTGAGAGGCATATCCGTGAGTACGGAGGTTTTTATGCCGATAAACTCAAAAATCCGGTCATAGAAATTAAATAAATTTTTCTATTGTGTTTTTTACTACAACTCCTTTCCAGTTAAAATCATCCCCTTTAAGCGATATATTAATATTATCTGCATTTGAAGGAATTGGAGGAAAGTATAAATAAGATGTCCAGCGCCGCGCGGAAGACGGCGGGGCTGATGTCGGTGCGCCGCCGCACGGCAATTTTAATCAAATCGTCCTCGTTGAGCGATTTTCCGGTTACTACCCGTCCGAAACGGTCTTCTTTGTGTGCGGAGATGGAGAGGTCGTACAATTCAACCGCTACCAGATTTTTGTCGGCTGCCGCCACTGTTGTTTTGTTTGTGTCATAATTAATTTATTTTATTTTGATACCACGTTTATATAATAGTTCGATTGTTAAAATGCGGATATGGCGCGGACGTAGTATTTACTGCTTTTCAAGTAGGCACTGCCGTGACCATCTAATAATAGGACATTCCACACGTAATTATTTTTATTGAATTCAGACGATGACCAGTAGGTCACGCTATCGTCTAACTGTGTTGTACCGCTAATGCCCGCCAGAGCCGTATTTACCGCTGCTTTTGGGGTGTAAAGCTCCCTCAACTCATCTCTTGCCGGCAGATACCACTGCGCTCCCTTAGCTATACACCACTCAAAGGCAGGAAAGGTAACGGTGCTTGCCGGATTGTTCAGCTTATACGCCTTAATGGTATTGGTATTCGCCTGTCCGTCATTGACAGATGTTGCACCAAAATCTCTGTCATCTACTGAACTCCATATAAGGCCTTCCGGCGATTGATCCAGGCTCACTATCTTGCCGTTTTTGCCGCCGTTGGTTACGCTGAACACCACGCCTTGCACTCTCCCCACGTGTGGATAGTAGTTGCTCACGGCATACAGGTGGTTGGGGTCGGGCGTGGCGGTTTCCACCGTCTTTATCTTGTAGCGCAGGGCTTTGCCGGGTACCAGATCGGCTTGGGCGGGAAGGGTGTAGGAGAGCGAAAACTCGTTGCCGTCGGCATAGCTGCCGTTGCCGTCCAATNNCGGAAGGTAAACATCTTATGCCCGGCAACAATAGCTTGCGCGGGCACAATGGCACGATACACGTATTTAGAGGCATCGCCCATATCCATGCGGTGCATCAGAATATCGGATGGCGAAATACCGGTAATGACGATGGGATAAACGGGATTATGAGACAAATCAACCATCGCGTAGTTTTGTACTCCACTGAGTGATACTTTCAGTTTGTCGGCAACATAGAGGGGCGTGTTGTCGGCTCTTTCCGAAATATCCACCTCCACCAGCGCGAAGAGATGGTTAAAAGAGAGGGAAGCCGTACTACCCTTGTTTACGTTCAGCGCCTTGGCAAACAACAAGTCGGAAGCGTTAAAACCGTTGCCGCTCTGGTCGGTCTGCACGCCAAATGCCATTTGAGTAGGGGGATTTATTTCAGTCAAATCCATATAAGGATAGTAGGCATAAAAATCGAGCTGCATATTTTCTTCTGCCGGAAAATAGAGCGGCGTGTNNCGCGGGTGTCCACGTGCCTGTCGCATTACTGTAAGTGAGCTTCACATTTTGGATGTAGTTGCCCGAAGCCGCAAGGGTAGCTGTTTCACCTTTTTTATACTTCACGGCAAAAATGCCGATGGCATCGCCGTCTTCCCACGTGGTGTGGAAATCCTTGTCGGTAGCGGCGCGGGTTTGCATTCCGCCCGCCCCTTGCCACGCAAAACCTATCTCGAAACAGATGGGCTGCGTTGTGTCGGTGTTAGGGGCAATGGCTATATCGGTATCCTTGGTGCAGGATACTGCTGCCAGCAGTAACACCAGTAGAGATGCCGTTCGTAGAGACGCAAGTAATTGCGTCTCTACAACATGCAACGTCTCTACATTTTTAAATATTTCTTTCATTCGCATAATCGGTTGTTTTTAAACGATTTCTTCTGTAATCATTAATTGCTAAAACTTAGACACCGCACGAACATTAATAAAAGCGAGCTTGTAATCATAGTCTATATTGCCATTACTGAAATAGATTAACCACGCAAGATTACTGTAGGGGGCGTATTCCGTCGATGACCTGTACCAACCACTGTACAACTGCGTTGCTCCGGCAATGCCCGCTAAAGCATTGTTTACTGCCTGTTTTTTACCATAAAGCTCAACTAACTCATTTTTTGACGGCAGATACCACCTCGCGCCTTTGTTGATGCACCATGCAAAGGCGGGGAAGGTAACGGTGCTTGTCGGGTTGTTCTGCTTATACTCCTTAATGGCATTGGTATTCGCCTCTCCGTCAAAGTCAGATATTGCACCGGTAACACAGGATTCTGTACTCCATTGCAGATTTTGCCCCTCATCCAAGCTCACGATCTTGCCGTTTTTGCTGACGTTGCTTATGCTGAACACCACGCCTATG
>DOWI01000427.1 GCA_003519645.1 Oscillospiraceae bacterium | reverse complement strand
CCTGCCATCTGACGGCCTGATAAAATCGATTCGCCCAGCTGAATAAATGGCATTGTCGGTGAGTTGTCGCTGCCAAGCACCTTGCGAAGGGGCCCATTTGAAACCGTTAGACTTTAAAACAGTACGTCTTTGTTCATCCGGTTTCTCGTCAGAATAAAGCTGTAAACGGTTCATTTCGGTATTCGCTTCGGCATAGCCGCCCTCGAAATCCCAGCCTGAAAACCCAACTTCCTTGTTATAGGTCAGTTCTTGTATCCGCCTTTCAAGCCGTTTGATTTCGGCGTTGTTATTGGTAAGCTCATAACTTGTAAAAGGCTGCTTTTCCCACGAATATCCCGTTTCAATTCTATTTTCCAATTTTTCTGCCTGAACATCGGTAGTGCCCGGAGCGCCTTTACAAGTTCCGAATTTCCGCCAATAGGCATTGACAATTTTCATCGTTTCTTGTAATTCTTTGCTTTGTTCTAACTTTGCTGTTAACTTTTCGAGTGCCTGCGGGTCACCGGACGATATCGATTTATTATAATTCATAGAATGTTCCTCCTGTTTTTTAATTTATAATCCCATCATTTCTTATCTTTAGAACAAAAAACGCCCAGATGGTGCGAACACCGTCCAGACGCTTGTTTTTAAGATATAATATGGTTTTTCGTGCTTTTAGTGTAAAGAACGTGACTTACTCAATTCGTTTCTGAGTAAGCAAAGATTTTAACTGATGATTTTCAATTTTCAGCCGTTCTAATGCTACAAGCTGTTCAATANNTTCAATAAGCATCTGCTTTTCCTCCTTCAATTTTTGGATTTCTCGCCTTAGTTCACGTTCCCGGTCACGGGGTGTAATATCTTGCGCGGCTATTTCCATTGCTGATACCTTTTTTACAGCCCGCAAACTTGAAATACGCTCTCGCAAGGCAGGATTGTTGTAAAGCGTGGTGGTGGAGATACCGGACAGCTCCGAAACCGTCTTAAAGTTAATTTTCTTGGTTTTAGAGCGTTTCNNTTCGGTGTCGTTTTTTAACGCGGTGGCGTGTTTCAAAAGACCGGTAATATTGCGTTTTTCTTTATCCATTTGCCTGTTCCTCCAATCCGGCAACCAATGGGTGCAGATATTGATAGCGGGAATACTGGATCTGCCATTGCCGTTCGTATCCTAATCGTTTTGTGCGTTCCATTTCCTGTTCCATCAACGACAATTCTTTTTTCAGAATTGGTAAAAAGCTGATTTCCGTAATATAATTGGGGCAGTTGTAGAAAAAGCATCCGTCACCATTGGAACAGTTACCGCGACGATAATCATAAAG
This sequence comes from Oscillospiraceae bacterium, assembly GCA_003519645.1. The sequence goes on along the minus strand of DOWI01000427.1, from coordinate 3,961 downwards.
ACACACGCCGCCGGGGAGAGGATTAAAGGTAAGCGACTCCGACAACTCTAAAATAACGCTGTTAATGTCACGCTCCGTTTTTCCTCGAAACATTTCCGCTGTTTTTTTCTTTATCTCGTCCGCATATATTCCCGCGATTTTCGCGTCAGGCGATAAAATCAACTGCGAATAGATTTCCTTGACCTCTGCCTCCTGTAATGTCAAGTAATGACAGGTCATCTCAACAGAAACATGGGCAAACTGCTTCATCACATAGACAATCGGTATTTTTCGCATGATAAGTTGCTTAACAAATGTCGCACGGAATTGATGGGATTTCAAGGGATACAATTCACCGTCAGCACCGCGAATATTGCACCTGCGGATGAACGTCCTAAGCCTATTGTCACTCCAACGCATGCTATTCGGAACACCTATTCCTCGGTTCCGTGTAAGAAATAGTTCCCGCAGTCCGCTCTCTGCCCGTAATGCCGCTGTGCTTTGCTCTAATTCTTGAATTGCATCAATGACAAGTTCATTAGCAAACACTCGGTGAACAATCGGCTCGCCCTTAACGGTTTTGGACAACGACACTTCAAAATATGCGGGGCTATCGCTCGGCTGATGCAGGCAACCGCTTTTAATTGACAGCACTTCACTGATTCGAAGTCCTGTTTGACTTTGGATGATGATGCCACTCTTCGTTAAAATGTCCGCTGCACCATGATAGGATTTGTAATCTACTGCATATCGTATAATTTCATCGAAAACATCATCAAGAATGGGTTTTACATTTTTATCGGTATTTTCATCTTTTCCCGAACCCCATATTTCTCTGGCGGTCGCACCTGTCAGCACATCATAATCAGGTACCAGCCAACCCTTGATTTGACCGACCTTAATCATTTCCTCTACGGCAAAGGAAGCCAAATAGGAAGTTCTTTTGCCGATGCCGCACTCTGATTTCAGCCATATCGCAAATGTCAGTAGCGTTTTTGTTGTGATTTTTTCAAGCGAATGAATATTGTTGATTTTACAGAATCGCATAAAATAAGCAAGGCTGTGCATAGTCCCGATGGCGGTTTGCGCTTTTACCTGACCCAGTTTGTAGTAGATATATTGCTTCACAGTAAATTTTAGCTGTGCGCTGTGGATGTTGTTGAATTTTAGCTTTTTACGGGATGGAGATTGACTTTTCACGGAAATAAGCGGTTCTAAATCCCAGACATCATCACAAAAGCGGCTGTTACCAATAATCACCTTAGAATCCGCTGTTTGCGGAATACGATAAATAGCTTCATTGTTCATTTTGCAGCTCCTCCAATCGGCGTATGATTTCTTTCAGGGCAAGCGTGGTCGGTATAATGTGTGCGGCAAAATGCGCTCCGTAAATATTGGAATCCAACATTTCCTGAAGCTCCGCTAAATGCTGACGGTGCGTTTCCAAATCCTCAAGTGTAGTGATATACCTATTGCAAAGATAACATTTTTGACGGCTGAGAAAATGTCCGCAGGGCTTTCCATCTTGAACAGGAAGTGTGCAGTATCCGTCACTCAACCGCGCTTTGCCCATACAATTATCCTGAAACCACTGAAAGTCCGTTTTTTCGGTCATTTCAGTTTCGCTTACTTGCCTGATGTTGCCCAATATACCGATTTTCGAGAACATCTCTGCACGGTCAGTGTCTTTTACATCGGCGTAATATTTTTTCGTTGTTGCCGGGGAAACGTGTCCCAAAACTTCTTGTATTACCTTTAGATTCGTTCCCTTAGAAAGCATATCTGTGGCAAGGGTTCTGCGGAACATATGAGAGGTGAGCCTGAAAATGTTCCCGCCGCTGTCACGGATGTCATGCTTTTCGCTGAAATCCCGGCACCATTTTGTGAAAACCTGTTTTGATAAGGTGACAATAGGTTTCGTGTTGTTCCCTTTTTCGGGCTGGTAGATAAATAAGCGTCCTTTCTCAATTTCATCCGCGTTTTCCCTGACTGCCACGGTTGTCTTTAGCAAACAGTCCACTGCTTGTTTACATTCCAGCGGAATCGGCATATTGTCCCGGCTCTTGCGGTTTTTGTGGTCAAGCCATGAAATAGTGTAGCCGGAAATCGGGTGCTCAGAAATGCAGTCGGTTTTGAGCAAAAGAAGGTCGCCCACGCGCATTCCGGTACATTCCAAAATGATAATTCCATTCTTCAAATAAGGATTATCTTCGGATTTTAAGGCTTCATTGACCGCTTGCAGAACTTCATCAGGGATAAAATTGATTTTGAGCCTGCTGCCTACTTGCCTGTATTCACATCCCGTAAAAATTTGCTTTTCAGGAACCGCCGATGGCAAGAAAACGCGGCACCAGTCGATAAGCGTCTTTAGCGCAGAGAAGCAGTTGCTTTGAAAAGAGTATGACAGCGGTTTTTCTGTTCCCTTTGAAATACAGGTGTGAAGAAACGACCTGTAATCATCAGTAAGCCCATTATCCAGCTCACGCAAGGATAATACGCCATTTTGACGGCAGAAAGTGTCAAAATACTTAAACCGCCACAAGGTTTCCCGTAGCCCTTTGGGTACACGGTTACCGCTGCGGTAATTCGTCCATATATACTCTTTTACTATCGTTTTGATTTCTTCGCTTTCAAAAAAGGTAAAATCGAATTTGTACTCATAACGGTAAGTTTGAGAGTTACGGTCATTGTCGGCAATCTGCCAAACATCGGTTTCGGGATAATTATTCACTTTGACCACCTCCCATCATCATGGACGAAGTCCAGTATTTTGCNNCAAACTTTCCGCAATATAGCCGGTGCTGAGGGTAACATATTTTTGCGTTGTAGTGATGTGTTTGTGTCCCGCCAGAATGCGAACCACGCTAAAATCCATTCCGCTTTCCACCAACCGAGTGACAAAAGTGTGACGGGTGTCATGAAATTTGAAGTCAATACCGGCTTTTTTACCCGCACGCTTAAACACTTCATATAATCCTCGGTAAGAAATTGGTTTGTTCTGCTGATGCGGGTGCTGTGTGGTAAATACATAGCTGTGCGCCGTATTCACCGATAAACGGTGTTCCATAATATATGCGTCCAGCTCGGCAAGCAGGGATGTCGGGATATAGATGTCCCGATACCGTCCTTTTGACTTTACATGATGAAGCACACTGATTTCATTTGAAAAGTCCGGCACCGGAATATCCTCGATTATTAACGCCAGAGCCTCACTGATTCTTGCACCGCTTTGGATCAAGAATTTGAAAATCAATTTATCCCGCGCTGTCGGCAATGCTGTGAGCATAGCCTGAATTTCAGCCACTGTAAACAGATGAATCCGATAATCGCTTTCCTTGATTTTGAAAATGGATTGCTTGGTATAGTTGTTTTTTCGTGTGTGATAGAGCATACCTCGGAAAACGCTATTAGGACTGTTGACTTCTTTGGTAATAAGCGGATTAATGGTACCGTTCATTGCTGTCTGATAGCAGTAAAAGCCATGAACCGTGCTAATCATACGGTTAATAGTGACTGGGGAGCGTTTGCTTTCCACATTCAAAAAAATTACGCTCTCATCCGGCGAACGCAGATACTCTACATACTCCCGTATGAGTATTACATCAATCTGATCGTAGTGCAAACTTCTCTGTTCCAGAAATTCAAAGTAAATCTTCAAATCTCTGGCGTAAGCCCGAAGCGTGTTCATTGCCCGTCCTCGCAACGCCTGATAATTCAGATATTCGTTGACAGGCTGAACCAGCTTCATGTGTTGATCCAACAGGACAAAGCCGGACTTTGTTCCATCGGATACTCTGTGCAATTCCATAAATTTTTTCTCCTTCACGTTGTTGTTATGCCAATGACGGCATACAAAACAATTATAAAGGAAAAAATCGAACACAAGATGAAAATTGAGCCTTCGGCTCTTGGGGCGCTGCCCCAAACCCCGCGGTTTATCGCTTTTGTTTTCCGGGGAGAGTGGTAAAATTTGCGTAAAAAA
>DOWI01000208.1 GCA_003519645.1 Oscillospiraceae bacterium | reverse complement strand
AGCCATACGTCCTCTAGGATCGGTTCCGTTTGCCGGACGATACCGGCTCATCGATTTTCCGTTATCCAACCTTGTGAATGCAGGAATTTCCAAGGTGGGTATCATAACACAAAATAATTATCAGTCTTTAATGGACCATATTGGTTCTGGCAAGTCATGGGATTTGTCAAGAAAAAATGAGGGGCTGTTTTTTCTGCCTCCGTTTACAATCAGCAACGAACTTTATGAGGGGCGGATTGCTTCGCTTATGGATATCCGTCCTTTTTTCAAAAACGCACGTGAGGAGTATGTTATACTCTCTGACTGTCACGTTGTGGGAAATATAGATTTTGACAGTCTGCTCAAAAAGCATATTGCATCCTCTGCCGATATTACGGTAGCGTGCCGTCATGGCTATGCTCCGCGTATCAATAACAATCTGATTATGTGGATGAATGCTGAAAATCGTGTGATCGATATTGTGATTGGACAGCGGCCGGCTGCGGAATGTGATTACGGCGTAGGGCTTTATGTTATGCGCAAGGACTTTTTAATGCGGATGCTTGATGCCGCGGCAAGCCGGAATCAGATGCATTTTGAACGTGATATCCTTTTGCGGCATATGGGCGAAATTCGCATCTGCGGATACCGGCTGCCGGAATATACCATTGTTATCTCATCCCTCGGAAGCTACTTCAAGGCAAGCATGGAGATGCTTTCCGCCCAAGTGCGCCAAGCGCTGTTTCAGCCCGGACGCAGCATCTATACCAAGGTCAGGGACGCTGCGCCTGCAATCTACGGTCTTCATGCTTCGGTTAGCAATTCTCTGGTGGCTGACGGCTGTTTTGTTGAAGGAACGNNGGATTGCGCGGAATGCTGTGGTCGAAAACAGTATCGTCATGCAGGGCGCGGTTATCTGTGAAAAAACATCCCTCAACTGTGCGATACTGGATAAGGATGTAGTTGTAAAATCAGGACGAGTGTTAAGCGGAGCCGATGATTATCCGCTGTTTATAAGTAAAGGTACCGTGGTATAGGGTATCTTATTGCGAAAGGAGCAACATGCTCATGAAGGTTCTATATGCAACCAGCGAGGCGCTCCCTTATGCAGCTTCCGGTGGACTGGCGGATGTCGCCGGTTCTTTACCTTACGCTGTGCGGATTAGATTGANNGATCGCATGCCGTGTTGTGTTGCCTTTATATGAAGATGTGCCGGGTGAATTAAGACAAGGAATGAAGCTTATAACCAGTCTTTCCGTGCCGGTTTCTTGGAGGCGGCAGTATTGCGGCGTTTATGAAGCAAATCATAACGGAGTTATCTATTATTTACTCGATAATCAGTATTATTTCAAGCGGCCCGGTCTTTACGGTCATTACGATGACGCAGAGCGCTTTGCTTTTTTTTCACGGGCTGTATTAGAGATGCTGGATTATATTGATTTTAAACCTGATATTGTTCATGCCAATGACTGGCAGTGCGCATTGGTACCGGTATACTATAATCTGTTTTACAAACAGCGGCAGGGGTTTGAAAAAATAAAAACAGTTTACACCATCCATAACATTCAGTATCAGGGAAAATACGGTCATGAAATACTTGAAGATGTTTTCGGCATATCACAGGAAGCCAAATCGGTTGTTGAGCTGAATGGGGTAATCAATCTCATGAAAGGCGGTATTGACGCCGCCGATAAGGTAACGACTGTCAGCCCCACCTATTCAAAAGAAATTCTTGACCCGTGGTTTGCACACGGCTTGGATGAAGTGCTGAGAGATCGCCAATGGAAGCTGCAGGGAATCCTCAACGGGATTGATACCGACGCCAACAACCCCGAAACCGACACCTTAATCTGGTCGAATTATTCTGCTGAGGATCTGTCCGGCAAGGCAGTGAACAAAACCAAGCTGCAGGAAAGACTGGGTCTGCCGCTGAATCGGGAGGTTCCGATTGTTTCAATGGTAACAAGGCTGGCATCACATAAAGGCCTTGATCTTGTAGAAGCTGCGCTTGAAAAACTGCTTTCAGAGGATATACAGTTTGTTGTGCTGGGATCAGGGGACTGGATTTATGAAGAATTCATGAGGGAGATGCAGATCCGCTTTCCCCAAAAAATGCGCTTTTGTTCCGGTTTTATACCCGAACTGGCACACAAAATTTATGCAGGCTCTGATATTTTTCTTATGCCGTCTAAAAGCGAACCCTGCGGTTTGGCGCAAATGATTGCGTGTCGTTACGGTACGGTTCCGATTGTCCGGGAAACCGGCGGGCTGAAGGACAGTATCTCTGACTGCGGTGACGGCGGTGGAATAGGATTTACTTTCAAGACGTATGATGAAACAGACATGTCGAATGCAATACACCGTGCGTTGAGGGCGTATGGGGATAAACAGTTCTGGCAGGAATTGATAGGCAGATGTATGGCTGCTGACTTTAGCTGGGGGCGGTCGGCAAATCAATATATCCGATTATACCGCTCTATGCTAAAAGAAAAATCATGAAACGCTCGGCTGTAGTTTTTAAGTTTTATTTGCAAGGAATTATAGGTTGCTTGACTTGTTTTTCAGAAAGCAGTATTATAAAGTAAATTGGGGAAAGAATACGGGAGAGGATTTACTTTCAGCCGATTACTCAAAAGATGACGCCTGTCCTAAGGCTGTCAAAATGTTTTAATTAATATTTGTGCCGTTTTTGCATTTGAGAGTATCTATAAAGATACCAATAAGCCGGATGGCACGGAAAGGCATGGGACTGAATATGAAAAATCGTGAAAACAAACTGGCATTTATTGTGATTCTCGCCGCTGTAGTTGCTGCATTGACCACGCTTGCCGTAATCCTGCTGCGTATGCGAGCCAAGAAAAGGGCATTTGCCTCTTATGGAGATGCCATTGATTATGATCTTGATGATTGCTGCTGCAGCGAATTTGACGAGGAGATTGACGGGATGGAAATCCAAGATTCTATCGAGATTCCTTTGTCGGAGCCTGCGGATGATCAAGAAGTATAAAGTAAAAAAGTTACAGGCTGCTGCACATTATAGTGCGGCAGCCTGTTTTGACTGTTACGGGACGCTTAAGGACCTGCGTTCCCTAGGAATGGGAATTTAAATGCGGGTTGTAGGAGCGGATTCCATGTCATAGTGAAAACATCTCCCTCANNCAGCTCCCTCTGGGAGGGAGCCGGGGATGTACGCATAATCGTCATGTTTGTGCTGTCCGCATGAGATATGCATATTAAACGGGCGGATATTGAATCCGCCCTACGGAAATTGCTCGAAGTGCCGGAGGGAGTATGTATGATGGGCTGGGCTGGGGGTTTCTTGCCCTATTCCTTTGTCACTCTTTCGGCGTATTGATTGTTGACAACCTTGCCAAACGGGGCTGTTTTCGACAACTCTCCGGCTTGCGTCATAACATCCTGTAAGCGATTGAAGGAATCGGCTGTCATCACCGGTGTTTCATTCCATGCCCCGATGTCCTTGTATCGCTGTGCAACTGTGGTCAAAAGCTCTGTAGATGTGTCGGGGAAAGAAGGGGCAACCGTTTCTGCAATTTCTTTTGCACTGCTTTTTGCCACCCATTGCTGTCCTTTATAAACTGCGCGGGTGAAGCGTTCGATTAAATCATGATTTTCTTTTATGAAGCTCTTTTTGGCAAAGTAAGCGGTATAAGGGATATCTCCGCTTTCCTCGCCGATAGAGGCTACAATGTATCCCTTGCCCTCTTTTTCCAGCATGGATGCCGTAGGTTCAAATAGTGTGACATAATCGCCTGTACCGCCGGTAAATGCGCCCGCCATCAGTGCAAACTGAATGCTGTTATCAAGCGTGGTGTCCTTTGCCGGATCCAATCCGTTTTTACGGATTACATATTCCAGTGTCATGTAGGGCACGCCGCCTTTCCGTCCGGGAAGTACAGTCTTTCCTTTGATTTTATTCCAATTGAAATTAAGATCAGGTTGACGGGCTACCAGAAATGAACCGTCACACCTTGTCAGCTGTGCAAAAACCTCGGCATAGTCCTCCTTTCCCTCGTTGTAAACATAGATGGCAGCTTCCGGACCGGCAAAGCCGATATCAACGCTGTCGGAGAGCACCGCCGCCATAACCTTGTCAGCGCCCTGACCGTTTGAAAGCTCCAGCTCGATGCCCTCATCCTCGAAATAACCCAGATTGATGGCAGCGTACTGGGGTGCGTAAAAAATCGAGTGGGTTACTTCACATACTGTTACTTTGATTTTTTTCTTGTCAGTGCCGCATCCCGCAAATACCGACAGCACGATAACCGCCGCGATACAGGCTGTAGCCTGGATTTGTTTAACCCATTTCATTCGCATCTTTCCTTTCGTAAAATATAAGTGATTAGCTGCCGAAACGTTTTGAAACAAGCTTTTGCAAGAAAATTACTGCTTCATACATAAGTGCAGCTACAATTGCAAGGATTAATACGCTCGCCATGACCAGATCCAGCTTGAACACCTGACCGCCATAGACGATCAAATAACCAAGCCCATCTGGNNCGATCAAATAACCAAGCCCAGCCTTGGATACCAGAAATTCACCGGCAATCACACCCACGAGAGAAAGTCCGATGTTGATTTTTAACGAATTGAAAAGTGTTCCGATGTTACTGGGAAATACGATTTTTATAAAAATCTGTCCTTTGGCAGCCCCAAAGGTTGCCGCCATTTTAATAAGCTCGCCGTCGGTTTTATGAAATCCATTCAGCATTTCAAGCACGGTCACGATTAGAGAGATTGCCAGTGCCATAAAAATAATGGCTTTGGTTCCTGCACCCGCTACGATTATGATTACAGGGCCGAGGGCAATCTTAGGAAGGCTGTTCAGCACGACAAG
>DOWI01000434.1 GCA_003519645.1 Oscillospiraceae bacterium | reverse complement strand
AAGTTTGCGGTTTTGCCCAGATGTTAGGTCGTGGAGCGAGCGTTCGGCTGGCTTGATAAAGCTCGCCGCCTTTGGAAAAACTGCGAAAGAAAGATACATACTTCCGCTCAAATGACCGTCTTGGCGTTTATCGCTGTGCTTATAAGAAGATTTTAAACAGGCTTTTAGAAATGAGCTAAGTGTTATCAGTTCAGTCTGTGAATTTATTGGACCCACCGGCTCCAAAATATTTTTCGAAGAAGGATTTCAGCTTGTCGATGACACCTTGTTTCTTTTGGGGGCGGTTTCCACCACCGAAACGGCTGATTGGCGGCATCAGTCTGTCAATATCAGTACCGACAGTCTTTATCTCGCCTTCTCGGAANNTCTAAGAAAATGCGAGTTTCTTCTGGCTTCAATTTTTCATCCTTAATGATTTCCGTAAGATCTCTTTCGCGCTGAACTCCCACATATTTGTACCACTCGCCCATAACATCATCAACTTCGTTGACAGTGGCGATAAAGTTTTCAATGAGCTGCTTTTTGCTGCGGAGCTCCGTACTGGCATCGATTGCTTTGTTGATGGTGACAAGGACTTCCTTATCTTCACAGTTATTATCGTGATATTTTTTTACAAGCATTAAAATGTAGTCGATGTTGATTTCAACCTGCTTTATCAGTTCCACTTCAAACACGATATCATCTGTTATATCAGTGCTTTTCCCGGTTTCACGCTTGTGTTTCCATTCATCCCGCAAATCCTGGTATTTGCCTAGGTAGTCCTGCAGGTCACGCTCGGTGATTATTTCGTTGCCCTTGAATTCATCAAAAGAACTGAGAAGGTTTCGCATGCGCAGAATTGCGCCAAACAGGGAGATGAAATCCTTCTGGTTCTGCTCCCCGATAATCTGTGACTCGCTGATCGGGAACTTGGTCGACAAGTTCTCCATCAAATCCACATATCCGGGCATTGCCTTTCCATCTGCAGATTTATAGCCGTAGTAGTAATCCTTGAAACTTTTCAGCAGAACAATGCCGCCGGCGTTTTTGTCCCCGAACAGGGAAATCGCGCTGTCGACACGTTTTTGCAGATTGCGGAAACACACGATATTGCCGAATGTCTTGATGGAATTGAGGATGCGGTTGGTGCGGCTGAATGCCTGTATCAGGCCGTGCATTTTGAGATTCTTGTCCACCCACAGGGTGTTGAGCGTGGTTGCGTCAAAGCCGGTTAGGAACATATTAACCACAATCAGGAGGTCAAGTTCCTTATTCTTCATGCGGAGAGATACATCCTTATAATAGTTCTGAAACTTGTCAGATGACGTATCATAGCTAGTGTTGAACATCCTGTTGTAATCATCAATTGCGCCTTCCAAAAAATCGCGGGAACTCTTATCAAGGGCAGAAGTGTCTTCCGGATTTTCCTCGTTAAGAATACCATCAGTTTCTTCCTCGTTGGGAGCATAGCTAAAAATCACAGCAATTTTCAGCTGCTTGGTGGGGTCTGCACTCATCTGCCGGCGGAATTCGTCATAGTATAGCTTTGCCATGGGAACAGAGGCAACGGCAAAAATGGAATTAAACCCGCTGACACGCTGCTTCGCCTTGATTTCTTCCACAGCACCGCGCTCCGCCGAAGCCACATCTGCAATATTTGTCAGCTGATTAAAGATATACGACTTGTCTCCACGGTAGGTCTTTTGGTCGAAATGCTCCAAAATGTATTTTGTCACAAGTTCGATACGCTTGGGTGCCATCATTGCCTTTTCACGGTTAATGTTCCAAACCATCTCGTCTGTGATATCTTCTTCCTCATCCATGGTCTTTATGTAATCCACGCGGAACGGTAAAACATTTTTATCGTTGATGGCATCCACAATGGTATATGCGTGGAGCTGGTCACCAAAGGTCTGCTCGGTGGTGAAAAGCTGGGACTTTTTTGTCGGGCCGGCATTGACCGAAAAAATTGGTGTGCCAGTGAAGCCGAACATGTAATACTTTTTGAAGTTTTGCACGATTGCGGTATGCATATCCCCAAACTGGCTGCGATGGCACTCATCAAAGATGATAACTACTTGCTTGTTATAAACGGGGTGCGTCTTATTTTTTTTGATAAAGGTAGACAGCTTTTGGATGGTAGTGATGATGATGTGTGACTTGCTATCACCTAGTTGCTTTGTCAGAACAGCCGTGGAAGTGTTGCTGTTGGCAGCACCTTTTTCAAAGCGGTCATATTCCTTCATCGTCTGATANNTCAAAGCGGTCATATTCCTTCATGGTTTGGTAATCAAGGTCTTTGCGGTCGACCACAAACAGCACCTTGTCAATATAAGGCAGTTGGGAAGCGAGCCGTGCTGTTTTAAAGGAAGTCAGTGTTTTGCCGGAACCGGTGGTGTGCCAGATATAACCGCCAGCAGCAATATCACCATATTTCTTGTAGTTGTGGGCAATCTCAATTCTGTTTAGGATTCGCTCGGTTGCGGTAATCTGATAAGGGCGCATGACCATCAGCATATTTTCGGAAGTAAAAATGCAGTACTTCGTCAGAATGTTCAGAATGGTGTGCCGGGCAAAAAAGGTTTTGGTAAAGTCGATTAGGTCGGGAATGGTCTTGTTATTGGCATCAGCCCAAAAGCATGTAAACTCAAAGCTGTTGCTTGTNNGTGCTGTTGGAATAATACTTGGTGTTTGTGCCGTTGGAGATGACAAAAATCTGAACATATTCAAACAAGCCACAGCCTGCCCAAAAGCTGTCACGCTGATAGCGGTTAATCTGGTTGAACGCTTCACGGATGGCGACTCCTCTGCGTTTTAGCTCCACGTGAACCAATGGCAAGCCGTTCACGAGAATAGTCACATCATAGCGGTTGTCATACTTGGCGCCGTCCTCTTTGCCAAGAACATACTGGTTGATGACCTGCAAGCGGTTGTTGTGAATGTTTTTCTTGTCAATGAGGGTGATGTTTTTNNGCAATGCAGTCGGCAAAGAACCGCTCCCACTCGGTATCCGTAAAGGTATAGTTATTGAGCTCTTCCAACTTGGTGCGCAGGTTTGCAATCAGGTCGGCTTCCGTGTGAATGGGAAGGTACTCATAGCCCTGTTCACACAGAAGGCGGATGAACTCTTTTTCCAGCGCTGCCTCGCTCTGGTAGCTGTCTGCACGGGCTTTCACCGGCTCATATTCAGTAACAACAGTGTTTTCTGTGGTTGCGGCTACAATATTAAAATATGACACATGACTCACCTCCTCAGGTCAATTCTTTGAATGTAAGCAGCTTGTCCCGATAGTATTCGTATTGCTTTTGACGTGCGGTAATTTCAGCGGGCAAGCCTTTGGTTATATCGTTGCAAAGAGTGTCAAAACGGTCAAGGATCGAAACGATGCGTCTTTGTTCTTCTAACGACAATAATGGGATTTGTAAGTTTTCAAGCACCGTTCTTGATAAACGTGGAATACTTGCCGTTCTGACGTTAGCGCGAATAAAGTCTTGCTTTGTCATTAGGAAATAATAAATATACTTATCAATAACACCATTTAGGTTTGAAAACACCAAACAATCATCTGCCGCCCAAAAGTCTTTATCACAAAAGCCGATTTCACCAGCAGCACCAGCACTAATTACATAAGTAGTATTTGCATAACAATTATGTTTGTCATAATAGCCCATTGGTGCAAGACTGTTTTGATATACTGGATACGTACCATCAGGTATTAACTGCTTTTTTACAACTCGTACACCTCGAGATATATCTGAAACATCACCTAATTTTGCTCTTGGCACATCATCCCCAAACGTCAGCAGTTCATCCCTATAATACTCATACTGCTTTNNCGTGAAATTGTCCAGAATCCGGACAATTTCACTCTGCACGGGCAGAGGGGGAAGTGGAATACTTATCGTAGAATAGGTGCTAATCCAAAGTCTTTTATGCTCATTAGATGTAAACCCGATGTTTCCCATCATGTGAAATATAAAGCGTAATGTGGTTTTTTCAGTATCTGCTGTAAGCATTTTCATCGCAGATGATTTCACCTTAAAGGGAAAATCCACCCACTTGAATGCCCCAGTAAAATCATCAAAGATAATAACAGGATTTTGCTTTGATGCTTTATATAGATT
>DOWI01000098.1:381-3157 GCA_003519645.1 Oscillospiraceae bacterium | reverse complement strand
CTTGCTCAATTTGATAAAGAAACCCAAGAAATACTTGCTGGACATTACGACATTCTCCAGCAAAATGGCTTTATAGGAAATCAAACAAAGGATATACCTTACCATTTTACATTAGGTAAAAAAGAGGTTGATTGCGAAAAACAACTGATAGACTACCTTGATAAAATATGCGCAAACACAGCTTATATTGACATCCATCTTAGTCATATCGGGTTGTTCGGTTTAGGCATAATATTTATTGCGCCAAACATGAATTTTGAATTGCTGACATTTAGACAGAAATTCTTTCCCGATTGCGGAAATGGAGCCTACAATTGGACTGCACACGCTACTCTGTTGATAGATGAGCCAGAAGGAATTTTGAAAGCGCTTCCGATTGTAACAAAAAACTTTAAACCTTTTAAAGCACGCATCGAGAGCATCGGCTTATATGAATTTTTTCCAATGAGGTTTATTAAAGAGTATTCGCTCAACAACACAGTATCATCAAATATTCATATGTCCGCAATTTGACCATATGGGGGTACGGCAATTTGCTAATCCGTTTTGCAGCCGAAAAAGACCTTCCCGCATGGTATGCATTAGCTACCGAGGTTTCGCCAATATTCCGGCATCCTGCGGATATGGGAACAGATCCGGAGTTTATTGCTTATGCCAAAAGCAAGGTGAGTAAGTATGAAGCCTTGACCGCAGTTGATTACATGAGCGGAGATAATCTGGGCTTTATTGGGTTTTCACGAACATATAACCGTATCACATGGTTTGGAGTATCAGGGAAAGGCCGTGGCAAAGGCGTTGGCAGCCGCTTGCTGAAGACAGCACTGCGCCAGCTTGATCATACTAAACCTATAACGGTAGAGACTTATCCTGAAGGGTACGAACCCGGCATACCAGCTAAGAACCTATACCGCAAATATGGCTTTGTGGAAACTGAAAGCAACCTTATTGGACCACATGATCTGCCAATATGCCGCATGACAGTGGACTTATCGAGTGAAAAACGTGGCGGTAGTTTTCATTACAGATACCCTGAGTTTATCAATGCTTCGCATAAAGAAAAATGTCCGGTTTGCAGCGGTGTGCCTGCACCGGATGGGCAAAGTGACATAGAAATAAATGACAAAGTGTGGATTTGCGGAGAATACCCCGGACAAGCACGGTTGTTCGGGAAGATGTATGTGATGCCGCGAAAGCACTGCTTTCACTTTGAGGATATGTCACCTGAAGATATGGTCAGTTTCATGAGTGAGGTTCAGCGTGCAGGCGCGGCACTTCGTAAAGTGACAGGCGCGCAAAAAATCAATTATGAAATGCACTCAAACTCAGGAGCACATTTGCATATTCATTTATTTCCGCGCTATCTTGATGATGATTTTCCGTCTGCGCCAATTGATTATAGAGCGAGCGAGCCCGCACCGTATGAGAGTTATGATGAATATCTTTGGTTTATTCAGCAGATGAGGAGGGAATTAGTGTCTTTGAGCAAGTAAGGGGGGTTATATATTTAAGTCATAAAGGAGGTGCTTTACGCGAATTGGTGTAATGGCTAACATTCTATATGGGAGGCGATTTGGTATGCGCATTATCGCACTTCAACTGAATAATGACATCCGTGGTCTTGATGAGAGAGAAGCATATATAGAAAGTTTAATAGCCAAAATAGATAATCCTGGTATCATTGTGTTACCAGAACTTTCGCAGCCGAGTTATATTGGGAATATAGAAATTTGGCAGTACGCAGATATAGGCGGAAAGCGCACTTCAGATTGGGCGATCAGGATGGCGCGGAAGTATGGCACTGCAATTTGCGCGGGGTATCTTGAGGCCAAAGATGATAATCTATTTAATGCCTATTTGATTGCTGATGGGAACCGGGTTTTCGGGAAAGTGTATAAATCAGAAGGCGAATCCTTCATCTGTAAGCGTGGAGATTTTCCAAACATTATTGAAGCACCATTCGGAAATGTCGCAGTGGGAATATGCTATGATTCGCGAAGAAAGCATATCTACGACAGTATCAGTGATAAATTGATATCTCTGATTCTATTCCCTCACGGCTCACCAACTGACCCGAAAAAGCAAAATGAGGAACAGGCAACAACAAACCTCATTTGCGGCTCCTATTCAACAGCATTTTCAGTACCTGTGGTTTATTGCAACAGTGTTGGTGCCATGGGAAATATGATGGGAAAAACCGGCGCGATGATGCAGAAAGCCGGGTTTGCTCTTTGTGGCAATACAAAGATCTATGGTACTTCAAATCACCTTGAAATGCCTATTCCCGAGGCTGTTGGCGCTGATGTCGATCTTGTTCCTAATCAAAGAGTTGGGGATATTCACTTTTATGGGCAGGATATTGTAAAAGGAAATGCCCTGTTTCGCCAGCTTATCCTAAAGCCTGATATTAAAGCGGGTATGCGTTATTACGAGAAAAACAAGCACAAGGTTTTTATGTGATTAGAATAAACTAATTAGCTGCTGGCCATTGCGGTAGCATTAAAGCAAAAGGGAGCAAGCGGGCCGAGAAAATGCATTTCTCAGACCGCTTTGTGGTGTAGGAAAATTGGCACAAAGAGCATAGGATGAGTGGACGACTTATTTTCGCCAAAATCCAGTTAAAAGGAGAGAACGGCTATGAAAAATAAGTGTGCCCTCACAATCCTCAAGATCTTTGGCCATACATTGACTCTTAGCATTGTGGCCAGCGCTCTGCATTTTGTCTATGCTCTTAGCGGAGGAAATTTGTTTATAGGACTATTCAACCCTGTTAACGAAA
>DOWI01000098.1:0-327 GCA_003519645.1 Oscillospiraceae bacterium | reverse complement strand
GTGCCTTTGGAATTCATTCTCTGCTGATTGACATTCTCTTAGTGCCATTAAGTTATTTTATTGCCCTGTGCATGGCCTCTCACTTTTTGGAGTATTCCAGGCCAAATAAGTGGGTGACCATGATATCGGTTGCTGGGATTGCGGCTATATTGACCATATTTATCGTTTTTACACTAAATCCACCGCATCTGCCAGTCTTCTATGACGTAGTCACTCAAACATAGGGAATCTGAACTCAGGGGACTAATAAAGAGCTGGCTCAGAGTGGAATGAGCCAGCTCTTTTGCTATACTTAAACCTTTGCGCATTCGTTTATATATGCAAGTC
>DOWI01000258.1 GCA_003519645.1 Oscillospiraceae bacterium | reverse complement strand
CGCTGCCCTGCCTCCTTTGTCTCTAACCCGTTCGGGGGTTGAGGATGATGGGGATCAGATTGATGTACCTGTTTCATCCCCGGATGAGATGTTAACCGATCGTCTGGCTTTACGGCAGGTTTTGTGTGAACTCGATTCACTTGATCGGGCGTTGATTGTATTGCGCTATCTCAAAAGCAATACCCAGCAATCAACAGCAGAAAAGCTTGGCATGACACAGGTTCAGGTATCGAGGCGCGAACGCGCGATATTGGCACGGATCTGTGAGAAGCTGACGGGATAACGGCAATGCGTGAACACATAAATACGCAATCCTCTCTTAATATATAGCGGGAGCGGTTCGGATCATCCGGACCGCTCCTCTTGACTGGAAAGAACAATAATTGGATCACATGGGAGGCTGATGCCATTAGCCGCTAAAATTCATTGTAACTTTATGAAAATTGTTGTTGACAAGGGTAATAGGGGGTGCTATAATTAGTTCAAATAGGAGATTAATCCGGTTTAATAGCAAACTTGTCGAAAGGCAGGGGCGCAAAGCTATAGGGCCTAAGGATCATTGTCTATGGCAGCCAGTTGCCGTTTCACATGCGCAATGTGAAAAATACACCATGGGTGTATTTTTGTGATGGGCAACTGATTTATATATCTGGTTGCTTTTTTATTTATATTCAATGAGGCTTTTGGGGCCTGTTGATAAAATAAGAGGAGGATAAAACAATGTTAAAACTTATGAAAAGGCTTAAAGGCAAAAAAGGTTTTACACTTATTGAGCTGATTGTTGTTATTGCAATTCTCGGCATTCTTGCAGCGGTCATTACGCCAACCGTTCTCAATTTTGTCAATGATGCGAGAGATGCCAGGGACGAAGCCAACGCGAGTGGTCTTTTTAATGCTGCACAATTGGCGTATGTTACATTAGCCCAGGATGGTAATGCTCCGGCAACTGACGATTACGACAGTGAAGGCGGCAGTGCGATTATTCAAGCAATTGAAAGCACTCTGCCGGGTTCTGAAGATCTAACCTATACGGTTCAGGTCGGTGCAAATGGTGTTGAATATATTGAGCTGAAGACTGACGGAGGCGAAATAATAAGACATCCTGCCGTATCTACAACCACAACAACTACTTAACTTTTGCTTTCCATCTTTTTAACCTCCCCCCAATACACAAAAGAGCCCCCGATTTATTTCGGGGGCTCTTTTGTCGATGTAAGGACCTTCACGAAATGAACGCATATTGATGCTACCTTTTTCATACCCGTTATTCTTTTCCATTCCTTTTGCATGTTTTATTAAAAGCTTTTAAGAATTTTATTTAGGCAAATCTAATTTATTCTGCATTTGATACGATATATATAATGGATCCAATCCTTATTAGATAAGTGAAAAATGGCATTGCCACCATAAAGGGCGGGGGGCAATGCCATCTTATGAAACGCCCTTTTCCAATACGGTTTTATGTCCATCTTGGCATAAGATCCGGGAAGGGTATGAGCTTACTATGAAAATTTCCGCCTGTATGATTGCAAAGAACGAAAGTGCAGTGATTGCAAGATGTATCAATAGTGTCAAAAAAGTGGCTGATGAAATTATTCTGGTTGATACAGGATCGACCGACAATACAGTTGCGATTGCGGAACAACTGGGCGCCAAAGTATTTTTCAGAGAATGGGACAATGATTTTTCAGCAGCGAAGAATTTTGCATTGGAACATGCAAGTGGTGACTGGATTCTATTTCTTGATGCGGATGAATATTTTACGGATAATTCCGAACAAAAGCTGGTCTCATTTATAAAAAAAATTCACGCCAATCAAAATATCCATGCAATCATGTGTACAATGAAAAATATAAACATAGAGGACGGCTCGGTTTTATTACAAAATGACAGCATAAGGACTTTCCGAAACAGTAAATCAATCAGGTTTAAGGGAATTGTGCATGAACGATTATTTGACGGAGATAACAATATTAAATACGCGATATATAAAGATGCTGTAATATATCACACAGGTTATACAAAAAGTAATATAAAAGAAAAGCAAAAGCGTAACTATGAATTGCTGATTCAAGAAGAAAAATCCGGCAAAATGGATGAAGTTATCAGCTATTACCTAGCCTTGTATTATGACCAGACAAATGAAGTTCAAAAAGCGTATCATTATACCAATGTTCATATTGAGTACGCAAAGCCTATTACAAAACAGGATGAGTTTTGTCATTATTTCAGAATATTTATTGTCAGACTTAAGTCAATGATTTGTTTAGATGAAGTTAGCCATCAGGATACATATAAAGAAATTCAGAAGTATCTTGAGCTTTATCCCCACCATCCTGAAATTAAGCTTTGTGAGGCGTATTTTTTTGATAAGCTTGGCTGCTATGACCTCGCTTTGGAAAAGTATATAGATGCCGTTAATTTGGACGACGGCTATGATGGAAAAAATCAAAGTTTGTTTTACGAAAAATTAAATTCGATCCTAATCAAAATTGGGGAAATTTATGAGCTGAAAGGACTTGGTTCGGAAAGCTTTGATTTTTATCTTGAGGTGTTAAAAGCAGATAAATCAAATTTGAAAGCTCTAACCAATTTATTAGGGCTGTTGAGATATGAAAAAACTGAAGATGTAATCATGTTGCTAAATTCGCTATACGATATAAAAAACGTCGATGATCTAAAGCGGTTGCTTCTTGGGTTGTGCAGCATAAAATCGCCGTTGCTCACTTACTACTTCAATTTATATTACAACATAGAAAAAGATGTGGATCAGTCAATTTTAATCATGTATTTTATTGTAAGCCGAAACACACCCAGCGCAATTGATGCTGCATCCTATTTGTTGGATGTAAAAAGAAGCAGTAATTTTGAGTATTTGTTGGCTTTGTCCTTAATCTCAGGGAAACACAAGGATTTATACTTGAAGCACAAAGATAAATGCGGCAATAAATATGATTTTATTTTAAATGTCTGTTTTGAAAATGCAAAACCTGATTTACTTGGTGAAGATCAATTATCAAGTTTTGCAAAGCTGCTGGATGATTTGATCAGATTGGGAGATGAGACTGCCACAGAAAGCTACCTTTCAGGCTTTACAATTCTGAATGAGCAACTGCATGAAATAATAGGGGATTGCTTTTCTGAAACCAAATATTATGAAAAGGCAATCAGATATTATGAAATGTTTGATAAGCCAAGTCTGCTTGTTAAGCTTGGTATTAATTACTTTTATTTGACTGAATATCAAAAAAGTGTTAATTGTTTTGAAAAAGTAATCAATAATCAGGAATATTATTATAAAGTTATATCCTATTTAGAATGGATTGGTTATTCAGAGGCTCCGGTTGATATAAAAAGGAAAGCGCAAAGCTTAATAGATAAGCATAGACGTGATTCTTGTCTTTCCCCTTAATAGGTTGATTAGACAAAGGAAGCGCACAAAAAGGCGCTTGCTACGGCCCCTTGCACGCTTCAAATGTAATAAATGCTTTGCGGTTCTATAACTTTTCTTGGTGTGCAGCTTCGTCCTGAATCTCATTACGCATACCATCAAGTGCGTCTTTCCTGCGTTCGTTTTTCTTCTTGAGGTCGCGTCTGGTTTTGGGATCATCTGTTTTCTCAATCATTTCTTCTGCTAATTCCATATTCTCGATGGTGTGGTTGATGTTATACTGGATCTTCTCAACATTATCTCTTCGGTCGTCTGGATTTCTTTTCATGATACTTCTCCTTTGCAGAGTTCTTCTAACGGTAAGCTCCTGATTTAGTTTTTATAATAATCTCTGTTTTATACATTTTATTTTATGATGCAAATCAAGGGTGAAACCCGGTGTGGATTTCATATAATTTCCAATCGATTTACTTGACAAAGCCGAACAAATGTCCTATTATATTAGCGTGAGTGAGCTGAACAGCCGCGTGAAATTATTTTCATGAGGAAAGTCCGAGCACCGCAGGGCGGGATAACGGCTAACGGCCGCCGGGGNNGTAAGGGTGGAAAGGCGAGGTAAGAGCTCACCGGCACATAGGAGACTATGTGGCCCTGTAAACCCTATCCGGTGCAACGTCGACAGAAGCAATACATTTGCCCGATGTGCTTCGACAGGCGGCTTGAGCTGTATGGCAACATGCAGTCGAGATAGATGGCTGTTCATGACACATTGTCAAGACAGAACTCGGCTTACAGGCTCGCTCATTTTATGTAAAACAAAAGGCACTTCCGCACCTCGGAGGTGCCTTTACTCATTTATTAGCTAACAAAAGAAAGGTCTGACCCTGCTATGAACGAATCGCTGAAGAAAGTCATTCCAAACTCGGTTATAACAGCGCTTGAAAAGCGGGGGTTAAAACCGGAGGCTTTTCTTGATGCAGTAAGCGCAGATATGGACAAAAATGGTGAGCTGCGCAGCCTTTATCTTATACTGACTGATAAAAGATTTATTCTTGTCGTTTCAGATCAGTCCGGTGAAATGATATTCTCGGGCGCTTCGCCTGCCAGTCATCGTCCGGTAGAAGGAGTCGGTGAGTTATATCAATATGAGTTAAGCAGAATTGCGAACCCTAAAATTTTAGATCAGGTGGTCGGCGGACTGTTTATGGCGGATATTGATGGCATTGAAACATGGATATGCCGTTTTTCGGGCGCAAAGATGAAGGAAATGCGCAATTTTTGTATGACTTTCAGTTGTCGGTTAACAGGCGAGGAACCGCCGGAAAAAAAGCGGAACGATGTGGAATACTGCCCAAAATGCGGAATGCCTTATCCTGAAAAAGGACGGTCTGTATGTCCGAAATGTATGGTGAAGCGTGCAATCTTCCTTCGTATTTTATCCTATTTCAAACCGTTTTGGCTTCGTATTTGTGGTTTGTTCCTATGTATGATTGTATCCGGTATTCTAAGCTCGCTGAGTCCTTATCTTACTGGCACCATATTATATGATAAGATTTTGTCCAAAAACCAAGAATTCACTGAAACACTTGGAATACCGGGCAACTTTGTACTGGCACTGTTGATGCTGGTGCTTTCAGCTGCGCTGATTTTAATTATCAAGCAGATTGTCGGAGTGATTCAGGGGCGGATAAACGCATATTTGGTACCCGAAGTGGTTACTAAAATTAAAGGAAATGTTTTTGAAGCATTGCAGAAGCTTTCAATCGGGTTTTTCACAAGACGCCAGACAGGAAGCCTGATGCAAAGGGTGAACAGCGATGCCAATGAGGTCATGGGCTTTTTTATAGACGGACTTCCCTATCTTCTTTACAATGTGTTTACCTTCCTGTTTGCCGCAATTATTATGTTTAGTATGGATTGGCGGCTTGCACTTATATCATTCTTTATGCTGCCGCCGCTGTTTTTTATCAGTTACAGGCTTATGCCTCGTATTTGGCATGCACACGGAAGGCGCTCACGCACAGTACGCACCCTTTATTCCTTGCTAAATGACGGGATTGGCGGTGCTCGTGTCGTTAAAGCATTTGGTCAGGAAGAATATGAAAATACACGTTTTCAAAAGGTAAATGATCGTGTCAGAAACGCCGAAATGCGGGTAGTCCGATACGGGAACCAATTTGAAATTATGTATAGTTTGGCGAGGGAAATCCCGTCTTTGCTTGTCGCAAGCATCGGCGCATTATTCATTATTCAGGCGCCTGGTGTTTTTACATATGGTAAGCTGATCACTTTTTTAAACTTTCTTGGTTTAATGCAAGGCCCAATGCAGTTTTTTTCAAATATATTCAGGTGGTGGGCAAGCAGCATGAATGCTGCTCAGCGTGTATTTGAAATTATTGACGCCAGGCCGGACGTAATGGAAAAAGAAGCGCCTGTATATGTAGATTTAAAAGGTGACATAACGCTAAATCATGTCAGTTTTGGATATGAACCCAACAAGTGCGTTTTGAACGATGTGAGTTTTTCGGTGAAATCCGGTGAGATGCTGGGGATTGTCGGAAAATCAGGTGCAGGTAAATCTACACTGGTTAACTTAATTTCCCGTCTTTATGATGCGGACAGCGGCGAAATTTTGCTGGACGGCATCAATATTAAGAATCTTGCATTTTCATCC
>DOWI01000403.1:371-2545 GCA_003519645.1 Oscillospiraceae bacterium | reverse complement strand
TGTTTTCTGCAACCATTGCCCAAAACATCCGTTGGGGCAAGCCTGACGCATCGGATCAAGAAGTGCGAAATGCGGCGGCTGCCGCCCAGGCCCTTGAATTTATTGAGCGACAGCCGGATGGCTTTGATGCCATGGTGGAACGAGGCGGAGCCAATTTGTCGGGAGGTCAAAAGCAGAGGCTTTCAATCGCCCGCGCATTGGTGCGCCGTCCCGAAATATTGATATTGGATGATGCCTCCAGCGCGCTGGATTATGCCACCGATGCGGCACTCCGTCGTTCGATTCGAGCCATGAGCAAGGCGCGCGAGATGACGATTTTTATGGTTTCTCAACGCGTCGGTACGATACAGCATGCAGATATGATATTGGTGATGGATGACGGTTATCTGAAAGGCGTGGGAACCNNAAGAGCAGAGCCCTTGCCCTACAGGGTCAAAAAACCGGATGTCCGGCGCTTGCCGTCAAGGACATCGCTTATAATCGGCTTATCACCGCAATTTGAGGAGTCAAACCATGAAAAATTCCGGATTTACCCGCCTTCTCCGCAGTCTTGCAAAATATCGTCTTCTGATTATTGGCATGCTGCTCTCTTCGGCTGTGGGCAATACAATGCTTTTGCTTGCGCCCAGGCACATTGCAAAAGCAATTGATTTGATTGCACCGTTAAACGGCGATTATTCACTTTTGCTGCAAGAGCTTGTCATCCTCGGAGCCCTCTATGTATCAGGCGGAATTTTTACATGGCTGTCGATGGTGCTGGCGAATTCAGCCGCGAATCGGACGGTTCGTGACCTTCGGAATCAGCTGTTTGAAAAGCTGGCGCGCCTGCCCCTTGGATATTTCGACAACAATCCGCGGGGAGATATGATAAGTCGTTTTACAAATGATATAAACGCAATATCCGACGGACTGAATCAAGGAGTCATCCAGCTGGTTTCGGGTATAATTACGGTTGTTCTTTCTTTGGTTTTTATGCTGACGCTCAACCCATACGTTACCCTCGTCGCCGTTTTTGTTATGCCCATAAGCTTTCTTATCGGGTTTTCTATTACAAAATACGGAAAAAGCAAATTCAAGGAGCAAAGCCGCGTTTTGGGTCAGCTGAACGGATATGCCGAGGAAACCATCAGCAGTCATCATACCGTAAAAGCCTTCGGGTATGAAAAGGCTGCCGATACACGCTTTGGTGAGATAAACCGCCAGCTTTACGAATGCGGCTACCGTGCACAGTTTGCATCGGCGCTTGTCAATCCTTCCACCCGATTTGTCAATAATATTGCCTATGTTCTGGTCGGTGTTCTGGGCATCATTGCGGTATTGCGCAACACCCTGACGGTGGGAGGGGTAGCCGGGTTTCTGACCTATACCGCCCAGTTTTCCAAGCCGTTTAATGAAATCACCGCAGTTACCATGCAGCTGCAGCTCGCCATGGCCTCGGCAAGGCGGGGATTTGGGCTGCTGGATGAGGAGGAGCTGAGACAATCCACGGTTTCCGAGAATCTTCCCGGCGGATTGGGCTTGGTTGAGTTCAAAGATGTATGTTTTTCCTATCAACCCGAAACGCCCCTAATTAAGAATTTAAACCTTTCGGTACGCCCTGGCGAAACCATAGCAATTGTAGGGCCAACCGGCGCCGGAAAAACCACCCTTGTCAACCTGCTGATGCGGTTTTATGAGATTGACAGCGGTTCTATCCTGATTGGCGGCGAAGATATCACATCCCTCACAAGGGAAAGCCTCCGCCGTAGCTTCGGGATGGTTTTACAGGATACATGGCTTTTTTCGGGCACGGTGCGGGATAACATCGCATACGGTAAACCGAAGGCTATCGACATCGAAATAGAGCAAGCGGCACGTGCAGCACACGCCCACAGCTTTATACGCCNNACTCCCATCACCGAGGATGGCGGAAATCTTTCGCAGGGACAAAAACAGCTCCTGACAATCGCACGTGCCATGCTGCTTGATCCCCCCATGCTTATTCTGGATGAGGCAACCAGCTCGGTGGATATTGTTACAGAGATCCGAATCCAGCGGGCTTTTCGAAAGCTGATGCAGGGCAAGACCACCTTTATTATTGCACACAGGTTGTCCACAATTCGTGATGCCGACCGTATCCTGGTATTGAATCAGGGTGATGTTGTTGAACAGGGGTCCCATTCCGAACTGCTTGG
>DOWI01000403.1:0-211 GCA_003519645.1 Oscillospiraceae bacterium | reverse complement strand
AAGACAGTGCAAGGCATTTAAGTTTTTTGCTTGACTATGGCAAATCGTGCTGTTATAATACCATAGTGCTTATTATGGACAGTATGCCTATAGGTGGCATTGTGTCTGTTTGAGGGCGCAGATATCCTTGCTCCGGTAGACTGCCGGGGCCATTAGACCATGAGGAGGTGCAACAAATGCCCACAGTAAAAGGTTCTTATGAAGCCGTTTT
>DOWI01000235.1 GCA_003519645.1 Oscillospiraceae bacterium | reverse complement strand
TTTGCAACCGCTGGCATGAGCGATAAGAACGCATAGCTAAAGCTACTCCTCCCCCGACATAAGGAAGAACAGGATAGCGTAATCACTACCTGTTCTTCTTATATATTCGTACCCCTCCCGCCAAGGGATGCTACTCCAATAGATTATTCTCGCGAAGGGATGCAACAAAGTTCCGGATATCACGGGATGCGGTATCACGATCAACATAAAATTCACTTGTAATGCTATCAACCAACTCCTGTTGGTTACAATCCTTCTGCATTCTTTTCCAAATGAAAGCCGCGGTTGGATTCAGTTTGATGATTGTATCGGAATCCATGGGCAATCCGGTAGGAACTGCAAAGGATTGTCCTTGGATTTCCCTTACCATATACCCATTCTGTATTTTCATACCGTACACCCCTTCACAATATTGACGTTTCACGTATCAGCAAACACATAGCAGACTTGCCATAATTGATTATATCCATATTTTTACTATATTATTCCATAAATCAATCTCGATAGATTCTCGATATTGAGAAATGGTAATGTTTGAAACCCAAACTTATTCAGTTTTAATTGCTTTATGTCGAAAATGTTGTATAATATTGGTGATAATACCACGTGTTCGGAAAGGATATGAATCTTAATATGCCGGAATTCCGATATTCAGTTGTTGATTCAAAGGGACAAACCCTGGATGGAGTGATGGAAGCCGAAAGCCAGGAGATTTGCCGAAAAATCATTTCCCAACGAGGATTATACTGCCTGAGCATTTCTCCTGTTTCTCTCGCCTCCCGTTCTATAAGTTTCGGCGGAAAAAGCAAGGTGAAGCTTAAGGAGTTAAGTGTGTTCTGCAGGCAATTTTCCACAATGCTCATATCGGGTATCAGTGTTATAAAAAGCCTTGATATTTTATACAACCAGGCCGAGAACTCACCCTTTAAAAGTGTTCTCAAAAAGGTTTATGAGAGTGTTCAGCGGGGGCAGTCGCTATCCTCTTCCTTTGCGTCGCAGAACCACGCATTTCCGGAAATGATGATCAACATGGTTGAAGCCGGAGGCAAGCGGTACGCTGGACAGGGTTATGGAGCGGCTTGCAGATCATTTCGAAAAGAGTCTGAAAACCAATAATAAAATTAAAAATGCTATGACATATCCTGTTATTCTCGGGGTACTTACCGTCAGCGTTGTGATTATTCTGATGGTGTTTGTTTTGCCTGTATTCATCAATATGTTTAAAACCTCCGGCGCCGAGCTCCCAATCCCCACAAAGATTCTTATTGCAGTCAGCAATTCAATAACAGGTTATTGGTATATATATTTGGTTGTCATCTGTATCATTGCCCTTGTCTGCATGAATGTACTTAAAAATAAAAACGGCAGGCTTAAATGGGATCAGTTCAAAACTAAGATGCCGCTTTTTGGCAAGCTGAATCTAATCATCGTCAGCTCAAGATTTGCCCGTACATTGTCAACCATGTTGCAAAGCGGGATTCCGCTTCTAAAATCCCTTGAAATCACAGCCAAAGTGTTAAACAACAAATTTTACGAAGAATGTATTAACATGATTAGCGAAGACATCCGCAAAGGTATTCCGATGTCAAGTTCGATTAAAAAAGCCGACATTTTCCCTGTCATGCTTACTTCCATGATGTTGATCGGAGAGGAATCGGGAACCTTGGAGGAGGTTCTTCAAAAAACTGCAGTGCTTTATGACGAAGAGTCGGATGCCGCGATAAGCAAAATGGTCGGTATGCTGGAGCCTATCATGATTATTTTTATGGCTGTGGTGGTAGGTTTTATTGTAATTTCAATCATCGTCCCGATGTTTGGCATGATGAACGCTGTTGGTGCGTAATTAGCCGAGAATTCTTATGTGAAAAAGGGACGCAATTCCAGAAAGGATTGACGATGTAGATGCTTTCAATTGACGTTNNGGGCAGCAAAAAGGTTTGTGTAGTACAAGGAAATTGCCGCAAAGGAAACGTTACGGTGAATTCCTGGTCCGAAATCGAATATGAAAGTGAAGTTGTCGCAAACGGCATGATTATGGATCGGCCCGCCCTAAGTTTTATGATTAATGAAATCATTAAAACCAACCGCATGAACTCCAAGTCGACTGTCATAACCATCAACAGCAGTGACATTGTAGCTAGGGAGTTAACACTGCCCCGTATCAAGCTTATAGACTTGAAGCTGGTGGTTAACAATGAAATGTCAAGAATTCTCGGCGAGGACAGCGGCTATGTAATTGACTTTGTCACATCAACAGCGGATGAAAAGATGCTTTCCGTCATGGCATACGCCGTCAAAAATGAAATCATTGAAGGTTACTTTTCCCTTCTCAAGGAACTAAAGCTAAAACCCCTTGCTCTTGACATTCATGCAAACGCAATGTCTAAGCTGCTAACGTCGATTGAAATAAACGGTAATGACCACAAGGATGACAACATCATCGTGGCGGACATTGGCTATTCAAAGATTGCATTCCATGGTTTTTCGGCGGGGATCTGCCGCTTCAATCGAACGGAAGTATCTCTTGTTCAGGAATTTGTGAGAGAAATCGGTTCAATCTTTCGCTGCGATGTTACGCAGGAGCATCTCTCAAAGCTTAGCTTCTCACCCGAATATGAATATGAGAACGTTATAATTTCCGATACCTGCAAATATTTTATTTATCGTCTTTCGGAAGAGATACAAAAATATACCCAATATATACTTCTGAATTCTGAGAAGAAGAACGTCGCTAAGGTTATTATTTGCGGCGGCATCACTTCCATTAACGGGCTTGACCAAGCACTGACAAATATACTCAAAATCCCGGTTGAGGTTTTAAGCAGTGTCGGTAGACTGACCATTCCCCAAAACTGCAGCCTTGCCAAGATATGCAATGCAGCAGGCGCGCTGATTCGGTTGTAGCAGCCGGTAAACACTGTAAAAGGATAAACAAAACGGGAGAATATTCCTGCCGGAAAGGAATGCACCACAGAATGAAAAGAGACTTGAACTTTTTTGCGGCTTATAAAAACGGCCCTGCAAAAACCAGCGGAAAGAGCAATGCGGGTCTGTTTTTGTTGATCGCAATTTTCATTTTTATTATCTCAGGAACATACGGCGGTTTGTTTCTTTATCAAAAATCCATTCAACTCGAAATCAATATGATTAAAGCCCAGGTCGGAGATTCCAGTGAAAAGCAGCAAGAGCTTGCGGCAGTAATAGAGAAAAATGAACTTTTAAAGCTTTACACCAAAGTTTTAGCCGATTCAAAGGGAAAGTTTGATTCATCGATTTTCATTAATAAACAAAAGCTGACAAGCATAGCTTCCGCAATGCCCTCCGACGTTCGGGTTATCTCCATGAAAATGAACCCCCAAAACGTACAGTTAACCTGTGTAAGCAAAAGCCCGCTCGGTTCGGCGCAGCTTCAGCAAGCACTGGATAGGAGTAATCTTTTCAGCTTAATTTGGTATGACGGAGTCACTTTTGATGAGATAGACAACAATTATCATTTTATAATGACCTGCAACTTTAATGAAGTGCAAAAAGGAAAGGTGGATTGACGGTGAACAGGAGAGAAAAGGCTTTAATTGTGATTCTGGCAGCCGTTGTTATCCTTCTGGGTGGGTTTAAGCTTTTGATTGAACCCCAGATAGAATATATTGCCGCAGCAAAAGAAGAGCGAACGCAGGCAATAAGCAATCGGGATGAGCTGGAACAAAACAAACTAATGGAAACATTGATGAAGAACAACAACCAAGAGCTGGAGCAGCAGATATTGACCGATTCCGTACGCTTCTTGCCTGAGATTGAAACAGATAATCTTCATATATTTTTTCAGAAAATGGCTGAAGCAGTAAAGATACGATATGATTCTTTCACCATGACCGGCAAGTCCATAACTCAAGTGGCAAAACATCAGGTTGTTGATTTCGAAACATCCTATCCGGCGAAAGAAGCAGCCAACCAACTGAGAGAAATGAACCAGAGCAATAAAACATCAGGGGAAAACAAGCCAATAGTTAACAACAAAACAGGCTCACCCGATGATCTTATTGAAATGGTAACGGTATCACTGCAGTTTAAGGGAACGTACAATCAGGGACTTCAGCTGATTGATCAAATCAATCATAGCGGAAGGCTGATCCGTATTTCATCCCTGGATATGACACAGCATGAGGACAAGCCTTTTGTGGTCAGCATTACGGCAGAATGCTACGGGATTGCTAAAAACGTAAATGATATTTTCTCAGCGGATACCCTTCCAAATCCGTCCGGAAAACCCAATCCCTTTGCAGGCTAGTCGGTTACATCGTCTAATGTAACCCGTAATCGACTGCCCTTCCAAATTGAAAGGAGGAGTAGAATTGATCCGCATCTTTAAAAAAGAGGGCGGTTATATTCTCGCGTGGGTAGTCTGTTTTTTCCTTGTTGTGTCTATTTTGTCTGCAATCGCTCTTTCTGCCTCGATCACATCCACTCAGACTACAAAAGTTCAGCATAGCCAGCAGCAGGTGTACTATACAGCCAAATCGGTGGCCGGTTCGGTGGCGCAATATATCATTCAAAACGCAGACAATGCGCAGCGAATCGAAAGTATGACCAACAGCCAGGGCAAAGGCAGCTTGCCGAATATGGGCGACTATACGGTGGATGTATCCTATATCAGCCAGAGCAAAATGAAAATCAAGGTCACAGCAACCTATCAAGGGCAGACAGACACAGTATCAGCATATCTGATCCGCCCCCCCGCTCCGTCGGGAATATTGCCCACCGATAATGTCGTTTACGTCAACGGAGACGGCACCGGGTTTGGCCAATGCAAATTAAACGGAAGCGTCTATGTCGACGGCAATTTAAATCTGTCACAGGGTAGCAGCATCAGCGATTTTATCGTGGTGAAGGGTACTACAACCATGAGCGGTTCCGGAAACACCACCAAAGGTCTTTTCAGCTTTGGAAACGTTTATCTACAAAACGGCTCCTTGGTAGCGGGTGATTTGTATTCAAAAGGCGACTTAAAAATGGACGGCAACGCGGATATAAGCGGGAGCGCATTTGTTGACGGATCGCTGACCATGCTCAACGGCAGCGTTAGACAAGACGCCGTGATCGGAAACAATGCACATTTTGCAGGTGGAGCAAAATTGCACGGCAGCCTGCTCTATGGAGGCAAAGTAACCACCGCATGGGGCAATGTCTATTCTTTTGTGTCCGGAGGCGCAACAAACATCACCGATTATAGCCCGTTGGATTCCAGCCCTTATACAGCCCCTGCCCTGCCTGTCATAAATGTCCCTACCAGGGCGCAGATGCCCGAGCTTTATAACTCGGTGGTTATCAGCAACAAAACAATCTCAGACAGCGGAACAATTACACCGGCTGTGGTTTCTCAGATCAATCAGATGCAATGGGGTACAACATTAACCATTGACGCAACAGCAAAAGATATCAATCTTTTGCTGGACAATACCACGTTTAGCCTTACAAACGGTGTCGATATCGAAGTTGTAAGTGACGGTAGGCACAATGTAATTATTTATATGACCGGTAACTCGTCTATTTCTGTCAATTCAAATGAATACATTGGCATGCAGGTAATGAGCTCCAGCCCCCGTCTTTTTATAATCGGAGATGGTGAACAGACCATCAGCCTCAACAACAACTCCGAGCTGGATGCCTGTGTCTATCTGCCCCAGGGCACGATTAATGCCTCCGGATCTCCCCTTGAAACCTATAAATTTGTCGGCTCTTGTATCGTAAAATACGCCAATATAAACAGCAACGTTATGTTCCATTACAGCAAACCCGACCTTGACGGTACACCTTTGGAAATTTTTGATTCCGGCTCTTACATTCCGGGAGAAGGAGCATGGATTATAGAAAGCTGGGATGACAAATGATAAAACCAAAGCTTCTGAAATCAAAAAAAGGCATGACTCTGGTTGAGGTCGTGGTAAGTCTTGCAATCCTGTCCATCCTTGCTGTTTTTATCATGGCTGTTTTTGGATCCTCATTTCAAACGGTTGTGACCAATGCCAATCTTAAAAAAGGGCAAAAGGATGCGGCAGCCGGAATTGAAAATAAGCTTGCCGGCTTTGATCCGGACGGCAATCTATCGGTCACCAATGAGCAAAGCGGAAATTTTTCGATTGATTTTGGAGGCGTTACCATAGATGCTTCCGGCAATTTTATTATCGGAAAAAATAAGGATCAAGATTCTACCTACTACTTTTTCATTCCCGATTGATTGAGAGGTGTTACGGTGTGGTACCAAAAGCAAACCAGCCTTTTCAAGCTACAGGTCGCAGAGGCTTCACTCTGATTGAGCTTGTGGTATCCATGGCGATTGCCTCCATGCTGCTACTCATGATTGCCTCCTTTTCGATCTTGACCGTAAGGCTGAATCAAAGTGTGGATGATTATGGAACGGTGCAGAATCTCGCAAAGCTGTATTTGCAGATTATTGAAGGCGAGCTTCGCTATGCAGATCAGCTGAACATTGAAGCAACTGTTCCGTACGAATTTAATCAAAATATGCGCTATTTATATCTCGATGACGGGACTATCATGAGACAAACTCCCGGTTCGGGGGCAAATCCCATTGCTTCTCCGGGTGGCTACCCAAATTTCTCTTGCAGCATGCAATTCAGTCCGGTCAATGAAAAAGTGGTTGAGGTAAACCTTGCAATTAAAAAAGAAGGAAACATACTGTACTCCATCAGTTCAAAAATATTTATCAATAACCTTATTTATAAAAGCATAACTGGTGAACAGCAAGGCAGCTGCGTTTCCTATGGTCTGTCCAATATTCCGGTATCAGCCATCAGCGTATTCAGCAGCTACAGCACCATTGATGTGCTTGGCGAGACCATGCAGATGAGTGCCGACGTATATCCGGAGGATGCCGGTAATAAAGGAGTTGCCTGGTCGGTGGATGATCCTGACAATGCCAGAATATCGCAGGAAGGCGTGCTGACCCCGTTGAAAAATATAACGGTTGTAGTAACCGCAACCGCGCTTGACGGATCAGGGGTCTCAGGAGCCAAGCAGATTATTATCCGCAATCAGGAAATTATTATGAAAACCTTAAAGTTTTCAAACCAAAACAAAAAACAAATGCAGGTTGGCAAGCAGCTGACTTTAATCGTGGATATATCTCCGGATAACGCCTCCAACCAGCAGCTTGAATGGTCGGTTGATGATTCTTCGCTTGCATCCATCAGCCAGGACGGTGTTTTGACAGCCGGGTATACCCATAACAAATCGGTTGTGGTAACTGCCAGATCCAAGGATGGATCTGGACTTTCGGATACCATTGAGATTAAAATAAAGAAATAGGCTTAAAAGAGGGTGCCGCAAAAATGCAGCACCCTCTTTATATATCGATGAAACGCTAGATACGACTAATGATCCTCAGCCGAGTGTTCCATTACCTTTTCATTCTGTACGCTGTCACCCCGTTTGCCCTTATCGATATGCCGTTTCCAATCTTTAAGGGATGAGGAGTTTCCTTGCCGTTTCAAGTGAGGAAAGGCACGAAGCATACGCTTTTGAAGGTAGCGTGTTCCCGCCATCAAGGATTCACGCTTTATACGGGACTCATTCGCATATTCGTGAAGCCGGCGGCGCAACACATCCAAGGCAAGAATATGCAGCTCGGTGGGCGGATTTGCTTCTGGTTTCCTGTCAAATAATTTTTTGGGTTTGCCACGTTCGGTAATTCTTTTATAAATTCCCTCTATCTTTTTGAGAATCTCTTCCCGAGTAGGAAGCTCGAGACTTTCTTTATACCCGCGTATCAGCTCGGACCACTGTTCCAGCAGGTCAAGTTTGTTGCCGATTCGCAGGGCGACCAGAGATGAGATGAGAAGATCGATTGTCAATATGCCGATTAATACCCCTGCAATTATGTACGGAACACTGCTGCCAAGCAAATAAAGCTTGCCGACCAGATTCTCAAAGACAGGCTGTATCAAGTATAGAAATAGAGTTGCAAGCCCGCCCCATATCAGAGAAATAATCAGATTCACACGGCCGTTTAAACTGAACCGCATATGGGAATAATCCCACCATCTGGCATGAAACAGTTTTTCCATCAACCACGAAATGCAGTATTCAACCATGGTCGCCAGCATGGTACCGGAAAAGAACATTACAATCACCGCTCTGGGCAGATTATCCATCCCGTCGCGGACCGGTATCAGCAAAATCAGCATCAAAACCACCGCGCAGCCGTAAATCGGACAAACGGGGCCGCTTAAAAAGCCGCGGTTTACCATACGGCGCTCCTGTATTGAACACAGGATGGATTCCATCAGCCAGCCGCAGAAGCTGTAAACAAAAAAGTACAGAGCCAAGTCAGCTAGATAATATGGCATAGACACTCATTTCCTTTCGGCAAAAAATGTCATTTTGTGTTATTGCTCGAATAACTCACACCAAACTGATAAAAGCCGCAAGACTGCCCCGCGTGTTACCCTCTG
Organism: Oscillospiraceae bacterium; assembly: GCA_003519645.1. The sequence goes on along the minus strand of DOWI01000235.1, from coordinate 8,885 downwards.
CACGATGCGACCAGAAGACATCCGGGTTGCATCGTGTACATAGATCGGTTACGGTTATATTTTCAGTGGCAATCCCGGATTTCACCAATACACGGCGATTAATTTCCCACAAATCCACATGATATTTTCCGTTTCCCATATCTTTAAAGCAGGATGTGTCCGACTCATCCATTGCAGCAAAAATCTCGTATACAGGGGAATCAACCTCAAAGCAGCAGAAACCGATGGAAGGCCCGATTCCCGCTATGATAGCATTGGGGCTGCACCCATAATCGGAACACATACGTTCAACCGTAACAGCGCCAATTCGCGCCGCCGTACCTTTCCATCCCGCATGAGCGGTCGCCACCACTTTCTTAACCGGATCGGCAAAGAAAAGGGGTACGCAGTCGGCGTACTGGGTACACAACACCACTTCGGCGTGATTTGTTATCAACCCGTCAATATCTGAATAGCCCCGCTCCCGTGTAATGCCCCGCCCACAGTCGGCAGCTGTTACATTGTAAATGGCGGTATGATGCTCCTGCGCCGATATCACAACATTTGAAGCATCCACATGAATGGCATGACAAAACCTTTTGAAATTCTCTCTGACTGAATGGGGATCATCTCCGCGGGTAAAGCTGAGGTTCATGCTTTTGTAGATACCGGTGCTCACACCGCCAAGGCGGGTTGAAAAACCATGTCGGATAAACCCAAGCGCATCAAATGCCGGAAATGTATAATAAACCACACCGTTGCTTTCATGAACTGTAAGTGTTTGAGAGCTTAATAAATCCATGACATCACTGCCCTTTCTTTGGGAATTAGTGGCTATATTCCGGTTTATAAATCAGTATTGTCAGCCGTTGGAGCCGCCGCTTTTGGGCGGAAATTTGGTTTCGGCGGCTGTGCGACAGGCGTCAATCAACATGTCGCAGACAGGAGCCCGTCCGAAACGACTCAGCGTCAGCTCGCGAATGCGGTCGGCGTTGTAATCGGAGGCAGTGTCCATCATGGTTGCCATGGCAGCTGCCATGGCTTGGGGGTCATCAACCGGAACAAGCAGACCTGTTTCCTCGGTTACGATATCAATAGGCCCCCCGCATCGGGTACTGATAACCGGCTTTCCGCAGGCTGCAGCCTCGTTCAATACGCAGGACAGCGTTTCAACACGTGACGAGCAGATAAAGCAGTCACAGCCATTCATAAAATCTGCTGCTTTCTTCCTCGGGATTGTGCCTACAAGAACACAGCTTTCATTCAGTCCAAGCTCCCGTATGATGGACTGTAAAGCATCATAAATCCCGCCCGCACCTGCAATTTCAAGCTTCACTTTTCGATGGGTACCATCTTTAAGAAGTCCGAAGGCGCGGATTAGGGTGTCATAACCCTTAATCGGCCTTAGCTGCCCCATTGCCCGGAAGATAAATTGCTTGCTTTCCTGCTTATCATGGAGGGGGTCATTGGGCTTGAAAAAATCTCCGTTCACCGGGTCCGGTATAATCCTTGTATCACCAAACGGCTGCATAACCTGCTGCAGTGCGCTGCTTACGCAGGCATTAACTGCCGACGCTTTCATCACATCCCGCAGCCTCCTTAAGGCAGGGCTATCAGCCCCTTCTGTCATAACAAAGTAGGAATGCTCCATAAAAAACAGGGGCAGTCCGTGTTTGCGGCACAGCTTTACGGCTTCATACCCGTGGAGGGAAGAACGAAGATTTACAACATCCGGTCTGCCCCACTCCTTCCGGATTCTTCTATAAAGCCTTTCCAGCATCCATGTACGCTGCATCCTTCTGCCGGATTCCCATCTCGGCGTGAGATTGGGGCGGGTATATGTGTAGGTAAGTACGCCGTTGATTATATCACGGCGTATTCCGTTGTTGGAGCCAAACTCGCTTCCGACACTTACATGGGCAACAGCCACTTCAATCCCCCGTGCGGCCAGCGCCTCTGCCTGCTCTTTAAAAAATGTACCCAGCAGTGGAGAGCCCTGCGTCGGGTACCACGACGGCACCATCAATACCTTCATTCTGCAATCAATTTCCTTTCAAATGGGTATCTCTATTATTGACGTTTTTATACAAATCAGTAATATTATAACCCGACACAATACCCTTCGCAACCCTAAGTCGTTCCATATTTCAGACAAGGTATTTGATGTAATGCCCTGTTGAAAAACATACAAAAGACCGCCGGCTGCAGCTGATGCAGCCGGCGGTTTGCCGATTAAATTCTTACTTCCCTGCCAGCCAGATAATTTTCGATCTGGGCATAAAGCTGATCGATCGAGCTTGCTTTTACGGTAAAAACATCTCCATCTGACATTACACAGGTATAAAGGCTTGCGTCTTTTTTATAAAACTTAGCGACCACTTTGACATCATTCGATTTAACCGGAGTTAGAGTAAAGACAATATCGGCATCACCGGACGGTGTTTTTTCAGCCTCGCCATAGCGGTAAATTGACATAAACACTTGGTATAAGCTGCGGAAGTCGGGTGTCGATAAGGTTTTGCCGCCAACCTTTACTACCATGCTCTTGTCATTATCCTCTTCATCAGGAAGATGCGTAAGCTCAAAGGTGTTGGTCTTGCCCTGAGCTGTCACCTGAATTGATTTGACAGTGGTAATATTCCGTAGGAACAGCAACGAATTTACCGCATCGCCAAACTGCATTTCCGCCCAGGGAACCGATTCCGACGATACTGCAAACACCGCATTATAGTCATCAACCATTGCGTAGTAATTTCCGTTTTCATCCTTGCCGCCCAGCTTGATACTATATTTGGTGGAATTATAATAGGTATAATCAGTTTCACCATCAGTTGTCACAGGCGACTGAACCGCAAGCGTCAGGTCGCATACCGAATGTGGATTGTCCAGTCCGTATTGCTTGAGCTGATCCGCAGTAGGATGTGCCTTTACAGCCTCAACCGCAGTCAGCGTGGTTACCGTCTGCGCCATTTTACTCACAGAGTCGGCTGTTCCTTTACGGTAGGGTGATGTTGTAATATAAACAAAATTTGCAAAAACTGTGTCTTTGTCCTTGCTATCATTTATGCCAAAAGCAAACGGCTTGTCTTTACGAACCGTTCCGGACAGCTTCATGTTTTTCAAAATAGATGTATCCACCGTACCAGTGCTGTCGGTTTGATCTGTTTTGGTCGCCGGAGCAGTGATCAATGTCGTACCGATATACGCCTCCGGCTTTTTTAGCAGCTGCTCTGCGAAAGAGCTGCCGACAGTATAGATTGGGCCTTCCTTGTTTAAGCGGATATAACAGCTGAGGTCTCCCGCGATATCATTGCCAAGCTCAAACGAAATCACCGAATCATCATGATAGGTCACCAAGGCAGTCGCCCTTGGCTTATCCAGTCCGAAATCGGAAATGTTGGTGGCGGTTATTTTGCGAGTTGCCGTCAGACTGGACAGCAATCTAGTCAGTGATTCAAATTCGTACGTTCCCACCGGCAAATCCTCATATCCTGCAACAACAAGCTGATTATCCTTCTCTATAATCTCATATGAACCCTTTTGGTTTTTAACTTCAATCTTTTTAACCGGTTGGTCGATTGTATTTCCCTTATCATCGGTTGACTTGCTGACAACATCAATTGTTGGTTCACTGCTGGTTTCCGAAGACGTTTCTTCCTCATCCTCAGGCAACAGGAAAAGAAGGCTGAGCAGCCCACCTACCAGCAGCAGTACGGTTATCGAAATAAGAATTAGTGTTCTGACCTGTTTTCTCATAGACGGCGCCTCCGGATAAATACGACAATGCCGATANNGTAGTGCAATCGGAGTGACGGCCACAAAAATCATGAAGAATATATTCTGCTGACCTTGTGTAAACTCAAGGCTGGTTTTCTCGAGGGGTTTGCTTGAGATGGTGATCGGATTTTTGTTTCCCGTAAACCCATTAAACAGGGAAACCAAAAGCTTTTCGTTCTGTGTAATCGTAAAGGACATAGACTGAGCGTAAAAAGCACCTGAGCAGCCGTTCACCAAAACATTGGTATAAATAGTCTCACCGGCATCATTGTCATATTGCCAGTACTTGGCGTAAGCCATGCCTACAACAGGATATTCATCCGCCTTTTCCTGCTTGGGTTCTTCATTTTCGGCTAGATCCGCAAGATTGACCAATCTGCTTGACTCCGGAAAGGTGACAAGATCCACATTGGAAAGGGCATTATTCTCTGTGTCTTCCTTATGCGTAATAATCTGGCGAGCAGTAGGCATGATTGCTGCCTTTTCGCCCGATAGATCGGCGGTATAATCGGTGTTGCTGACATCGCCGAATATATTACTGGAATAATATCCGGATATACGGTTTTCGTCTGTCTCAACTATAAGATTATTGGTTACTTCAATGCCGTACTCAACATTTAAAAACTTGTAAAGCTCGGGACAGTCTGCACTGTAGTCGATAAACACAGCCAGATGGCGGCTGAGCTTACCATCGTTATTCAACCATTTGCGGAGCTTCTCTATCTCATCCGCGCTGTAATCCTTTTTAGGGGCAGCAATCAGTGCGACAGTAGATTCTTGGTTGAATTTGGCGGATCCGGTAATATCCAAATCCTCTATCTTATAATTGTTTTTCCCCAGCACTGATTTCACACCAGCAAGAAGGTTTTCATCCTCAGTATGACCGGTGAGTACCGTAATAATCGGGGTATCTTCACTTGTAACCATTGCAATATTCGAAGACAACACAACTTCAACTTCGGATGTAACCCCGGTTAATTGATTATAATACATAGCCGATTCCTCATCATAGGTGAGCAAATCGTTCATACTTACTTTCTGAAAGCGATTCCCGCAGCGGAACAGGATGTCTCCCTGGACAGGCTCGTATTGCTTGTATTTTGCCGCATTTGCGGGATTGCCGACCAGATCGACATAGGTCACCTTGATCTTGCCGCCCGACAGGCTCTCATATTGCTTTGTTGTCTCATAAAACTGCTTGAGTATGGTGTTAAGGTCTTCTTCAGGCGTACTGGGAGCAGAAAATTGATTTTTTTCAGAAAAAACAATTATATCGGTTTCTTCTTTAATTTTTTTCGCAAGCTCCTTGCTCTGATCCGAGAGAGTGAACAGCTTATCGGATGTCAGATCAAAATTCAGCGGAAAACGGTCGTTTAAAATTCCTACAATCACGTTCAAAAGAACAACTGCAGCTACCACAATACATGTCATAGCGGTAGCTATTCCGCCGTAACGCAGGCGGCGGGCGTCGCGGCGAATCTTTTTTGCTTTGACTGCCTTTTCTGATTCGGAGTCGCTGTTCAAATCGCCGTCTTCTTCGATCTCATCGGATGTCGGCTCGGTATCTGATACCGTGTCGACTTCATCATTGCCCTCTTCAGCCGATGAGGAAGCGACCGCTTCGGTTTCCCCCGTTGCAGCAGTATTCTCGCTTTCATTTATTTCTTCTGCATCGGCTGCCTTGGTCTCTATATCAATCTCATCGCGTAGCTCTTGGCTCTGCGGCTTGTCATTTTTATTCATGCTTATGCTCCTTTCCTAATGCCGGTCATTTCAGCATGCTGTTAATACTTCGTTTTAAGGTTTGGTATGGTTAAACCGCTGGTAACTGCAAAACAGTTTTCCGAAAATGTGTTCAACTCCATCTCTTGCGGTCAAGCACCCGAACGGTCAGGAACAGGAACAAAGCTTGCATGCTTAGGAAAAATATAATATTGTCGTAAGCGATGATACCGCTTGTAAACGTACTGTAGCGCTGTGATACAGACAGGAAATTGATTACCGAAGATAGGATTGTCAGGTTTGAAAATTGTGCTGCCAGACCATCCATCAAAATGAGCATAAATGAAATGCCCAATGTGCCGATTGCGGCAATCAGCTGGCTTTCTGTCAGGCTGGAAATAAGCAAACCGATTGAAATAACCAGACCGCCCAACAAAAACATCCCAAGATAATTCCCGATAATGACCAGCCAGTCAGGCGTAACCTGAAACGCAATGATCATCGCAAAAACAATAAGCAAAAGCAGGGAAATGGAAAACACCAGCATGGCAGCAAGAAATTTGCCCATCACGATACCGGTTAGACTTACGGGCGAGGTCAACAAAGCTTGGTCGGTTTTCTGGCGCTTTTCTTCACTAAACAGGCGCATGGTCATAAGAGGCAGAATAATCAAAATGAACGGAAATAAGCTACTGAAAACATATGACAAGTCGGGGCTTAACCCTACTATGTTAAGAATGTAAAAGAATAGCCCCGCAAAAAAAGTGATTGCGGCAATTACGACATATCCTACAGGAGAGGTAAAAAAAGATTTGAATTCTCGTTTAAAAACAGCATTCATTTTGAACGCCCTCCTTTCTTTGATTTCGCGCTGCCAAGCTGCTCACGTGTCAGCTGTATAAACACTTCTTCCAGCGTCATTTCCATCGACCGCATTCCCATAATCGTCCAGTTGCGGGCAGCGATACGGCTGGAAACCTCGCGGCGCACATCGCAGCCCTCCTGGGGCTCAAGGGAAAACTCAAAAACTCCGGGTTCTTTTTCACCGTTGGCCGTAACCTTCTCAACACCGGGAATATGCTGGAGCACACTCATGATGTCATCTTCACCGCCTGCAACACGCACAAGCAGACGACGGTCACCCGAATACTTTTGAGAAAGGTTGGATGCGGTATCATCGGCAACAAGGACGCCATTGTTGATAATAATAATTCTATCGCAAACCGCCTCAATTTCTTGAAGAATATGAGATGAAAGTATCACCGTATGATGCTTGCCGAGACTTTTTATCAGTGTGCGTATCTCCATAATCTGCTTGGGGTCAAGTCCAACAGTTGGCTCGTCCAGAATCAGAACCGGGGGATTTCCAATCAGTGCCTGTGCAAAGCCTACACGCTGACGGAACCCCTTTGACAGATTCTTAATCAGCCGTCCGTATACACCTTCAATTTTGACCAGTCTGCATATCTCAGCGATATGTTTTTGTCTCGGGAGTTTGCATTTCTTCAAATCATACATAAAATCCAGATATTCTCTTACGGTCATATCCAAATATAGCGGTGGCTGCTCAGGCAGATAACCAATATTCAATTTTGCCTGGTTGGGCTGCTCGAGCACGTCAAAATTATTGATTTTTGTAACACCGCTGCTGGCAGACAGATAGCCGGTCAGAATGTTCATGGTAGTGGTTTTCCCTGCGCCGTTGGGCCCGAGAAATCCGAGAATCTCGCCTTCCTCTACCGTAAAACTGATATTCTTCACCGCCTGGTGATTGCCATATCGCTTGGATAGGTTTTTTACCTCAATCATGGTCTAGCTTTCCCTCCTGAAACATAAATTCAAAATCACTTTCAACAATCAGTCTTTACTATTTTACAAGACTGGACGCGTTTTTTTGTAAACAGTCTTTGAAAGTTATGTATTCATTGCGTGATTTTTACTAAAAAGTTCTAGGTTTCTGGTCATACAATGTACATGAAGGCATTATATCACCCATAATTCAGTATTTCAATAATATTTATTGGTTTTGAGTTTAATAGAATCAAATTAACAATATCAAGACAACCCTGCCCTTGAATAATATGAGGGCGAAGAGCAAATTTTGGAAGGAGTGAATGTAGGTTGAGAACATTGCGACTTGGCATGTCCGGCACCGACGTTATGGAAATTCAGGCAACACTTCAAAAGTTAGGGCTTTATCGTGGTGCACTGGACGGCATTTTCGGGCCACAGACACAGCAGGCTGTTATCGCCTTTCAGCAAAATTTCGGGTTGACGCCGGATGGAGTCGTCGGACCAAATACATATCGGGCATTGGAACGCTATCTCCGGGGATATGACATCTACACAATAAGAAGCGGTGATACCCTATACAGAATCGCCGGCATTTACGGCACCACAACCGCTCTGATCCTTGCCGCAAATCCGGGACTCACGGCAAACAATCTGAGCATTGGACAGCAGATTGTCGTACCATATGGCTTTCCTGTTGTTGATACCAATATCGACTATACCTATGATATAATGGAAAGGGATATCGAAGGGTTGAAGGCACGATACCCCTTTCTTGAGGTGGGTTCGGCGGGACAAAGCTCCCTTGGCAGAAACCTATACTATATACGGCTGGGAACCGGGCCAAATCAGGTGTTTTATAACGGGGCACATCATGCTTTGGAATGGATCACTACGCCTGTCCTCATGAAATTCATCGAGGATTTCTCGGAAGCATACGCCCAGAGCGAATCGCTCGCAGGGTATAATCCCGCTGAAATCTGGAACGCCAGCAGCATCTACATTGTCCCGATGGTGAATCCCGACGGCGTAGATCTGGTTCTCAACGGCCTGCAGCCCGATAACCCGAATTATAATCAGCTGATTCAATGGAATAACGGAAGCACCGACTTTTCCACCGTGTGGCAGGCCAACAACCGCGGCGTTGACCTCAACCATAATTATAATGCGGGATGGGCGGAATCCAAAGCGGCAGAGGCAGCCGCGGGAATAACCGGACCCGGTCCGACACGCTATTCCGGTCCTGCGCCCGAATCAGAACCTGAGGTGCAGGCTATGGTAGCTTTTACAAGAAGTCATAATTTCAGCCTCGTTCTGGCTTATCATAGTCAGGGTGAGGTAATTTACTGGAACTTGCAGAACCTTGCCCCTCCCGAAGCGCTCTCCATCGGCAGAGCACTCGCCAATGTCAGCGGTTATGCGCTGGATGTAGCAGCGGGTATCGCATCCTATGCGGGATATAAGGATTGGTTTATACAGGAATATCGCCGTCCCGGCTATACCGTGGAGGTAGGCCTGGGAACAAATCCGCTGCCCATCACGCAATTTGACACAATTTATACCGATAACCTGCCGCTTCTGCTCCTGGCAGCCATCATACAGGCATGATACATTAT
>DOWI01000108.1:3216-19621 GCA_003519645.1 Oscillospiraceae bacterium | reverse complement strand
CTTTCAGGAGCTTGACGGTACGGTTGCTTCGCCTCGTCTTGATGCTGTTGTGAAAACCGCCGCCGGATTATCAAGAGAAGAAGCTGGGAGGTGGATTGAAGCAGGTCTGGTTTCGGTCAATCATATCCCACGTATTTCTGTATCTTTTATAATCAAGGAAAATGATATTTTGTCTATACGGAGCGTTGGACGCTTCAGGGTTCAGAAAATCGGCCCTGAAACCCGTAAGGGCAGGCTTTTTATTTCGCTCTTGAAATACATTTGAATGAAACATGTTTTTGAACCGGAAATGCAATGATTAATTTTTTGTTTAAAATTTAAGAAGCAGATAATTATAACAGAGAGGGGTTCCTATGTATGCTTACCGCCAATGATGTTCAAAATATTAAATTCACAAATTCAAGGGGCAAATACAAAGCTTCCGAGGTTGATGAATTTCTTGATCGGTGTGCCGAAACCATCAGCGCCCTCACTTCCGCCAGGAATGAGCTTGAGAAGAAGCTTGAGGTTTTGGCAGATAAGCTGGTGGAATACCGCAACGATGAAGATAATATAAGAACCGCTCTGCTCAGCGCGNNCTTGACGATGCGAGAATCAAGGCGGAGAAGATACAGGAAAACGCACAGAAAAGTATTCGAGAAGAGGAGCGCGAGCTTGAACGGATTCAACGTGAGATTACGAATTTTAAGGCGCGTATGCTTTCCATCTATCGCGAGCATCTATCTTTGATTGATGTGCTTCCCGAGGTCAAGGAAGAAGAAGTCGGTAAAGAAGATACCCAGCCTGAACAGACCGAGGAATCGGCAGCAGAAGCAGAAGTGTCTTTGGTAACGTCTGAGAGCGAGGCTGCTTTTGAGCCTGTCGAGGAACCTGCCGCAGCTACAGCCCCCGCTGCGGTTCCCGAGGTTGTTCTGGATCTTCCGGAGCTTCAGGATGACCAAGATGAAAATGAGAATCAGAAAAATAATTTATCCGATACGGTAGAAATCAAACCGGTTTCAAGATTCGGCGATCTAAAATTCGGAGACGATTATGATATTTCAAAAGACAACGGTGAGCACCCCACCAGTATTTTTCGCCACCGCAAGTAGAAACCATACCGTTTCGGGTATCCGTTAAAAACTTGATTTTATAACCAGCAGTTTGAATCTTTCGCACTCAATATAAAGCGTTGAGGGGTTTTGACCGATGGTGAAACAATAAAGGAGCTATTCCGATGCAAGAACAGGATTATAACAAAACCATGAACCTTCCGGCCACAGAATTTCCTATGAGGGCCGGACTGCCTCAGCGTGAGCCCATCATGCTGAAAGAATGGGAAAAGAATCGCCTGTATGATAGGCTTATGAAAAAAAACAAGGGCAAGCCTCTATGGGTGCTGCACGACGGTCCTCCATACGCCAACGGTGACATCCATATCGGCACCGCAATGAACAAAATTATTAAGGATATCATCATCCGCTATCAAAATATGGCGGGCTACCTCTCGCCCTATGTTCCCGGCTGGGATACGCACGGTCTTCCGATCGAGCTGAAGGCACGGGCAAAGGCGGGTGTAGAAAACGCAGTGCAAATGGCACCTGCTGAGCTTCGCGCCATCTGCCGTGAGTTTGCGCTCGGTTATGTAAATGACCAGCGAGATCAGTTCAAACGACTTGGGATACTCGGCGAGTGGGATAACCCGTATCTTACCCTAAGTCCCGAATTTGAAGCCCGTCAGATTGAGGTTTTCGGCGAAATGGCGTTGAAGGGATACATTTATAAGGGGCTGAAGCCGGTTTATTGGTGCCCGGAATGTGAAACAGCTCTTGCCGAGGCCGAGATTGAATACAGCGAAGACCCCTGCTATTCGGTTTATGTAAAGTTTCCGGTGACGGATGACAAAGGACTGCTCACCAAAGCCGGAATCGATCCAAACCGTACCAGCTTTGTGATATGGACCACAACGACATGGACGCTGCCCGCCAATGTCGCAATCTGTCTCGGTCCCGACTTTAACTACAGCGTCATCGAGTGTGATGGTGAATACTACATCATGGCCCAAGCGCTTTATGAGGAAGCGATGGAGGCGGCGGGAAAAACCGAGTATAAGGTTGTCGCATCATTCAAGGGTTCCGAGCTGGAATATATGAAAACCCAGCATCCCTTCCTAGATCGCAAATCCATGATTATTATCGGCAACCATGTAACCCTTGAAAGCGGTACCGGCTGCGTTCACACTGCACCCGGTCATGGTGTTGACGACTTCAATGTCTGCAGAAACTATAAGGATCTTCCCATCGTTGTGCCGGTTGACAGTCACGGAATAATGACAGATGAAGCCGGATCGATTTGCGCGGGAATGACTACAAATGATGCAAACAAGGCGATTGCAAAGCACATGGAGGCAACCGGTTCGCTGTTTGCCATGAAAAAGCTTGTTCACCAGTATCCCCATTGTTGGCGCTGCAAGGAACCGGTTCTGTTCCGCGCCACCGAGCAATGGTTTTGCTCGGTGGAAAGCTTCAAGGACGACGCCATTCAGGCCATCCGCGGCGTGAGATGGCTGCCGGCTTGGGGTGAAGAGCGAATTGTTTCCATGGTTCGCGAACGCAGCGACTGGTGTATATCCCGTCAGCGGCTTTGGGGGGTTCCCATCCCGATTTTCTACTGCGAGGACTGCGGTAAGCCCATCATTAACCGCGACTTTATCAAGGCGGTTTCGGAGCTGTTCCGCAAAGAGAGTTCGGATGCATGGTATACCCACAGTGCGGATGAGATTCTGCCCCAAGGCTCGAAATGCCCCCACTGCGGCGGAGGTCATTTTCGAAAAGAAAAAGACATTATGGACGTTTGGTTTGATTCCGGCTCTTCCCACGCGGCGGTGCTGGAAGCCCGTCCTTATCTCAAATGGCCGGCGGATTTGTATTTGGAAGGCGGAGACCAATACCGCGGTTGGTTCCAGTCCTCCCTTNNCGGGTGGACAGTGGACGGTGAGGGGCGCAAAATGTCCAAGTCCCTCGGCAATGTGATTATTCCCGAAAAGGTGGTAAAGCAATACGGTGCCGATATTCTCCGTCTTTGGGTCGCGTCGATTGATTACCGTGTCGATGTGCGTCTGTCCAACGATATTCTCAAGCAGCTTTCAGAGGCATACCGCAAGATCCGCAATACCACCCGATTTATTCTCAGCAATCTAAATGATTTCGTTCCTGACAGGGACAGCGTTTCGGATGACAAGCTTGAGGAGATTGACCGCTGGGCTTTAATGCGGCTGAATCAGCTTGCCGCCCAGGTGAATCATGCCTACAAAGCATACGAGTTTCATGATGCGTTCCATAAGATACACAACTTCTGTGTCGTGGATTTATCTAATTTCTATCTTGATGTTCTCAAGGATCGCCTCTATGTTGAGAAGGCGGCAAGCCCTACTCGCCGTGCTGCCCAGACTGTTATTTACAGGCTGCTGAANNTTTTAATGAGATTCCCAAAGCTGGATTTTTTACCGAAGATTCGGGTTTCCTCGCAAAATGGGAGCGCATTCATGCACTGCGCAATGATGTCAAGAAGGCGCTTGAAATTGCACGTACAGAGAAGATTATCGGCGGCTCGCTTGAGGCCAAGATTACGCTGTACTGCAAGGGGGAAACGTTGGAATTTGTCCGATCTGTTTCAAAGCTCCTATCTGCGGTATTGATCATATCCCAGCTTGATGTCCAGGACGGAGAGGACGGAACGTTCAAAGGGGATATGGAGGACTTAAGCATTACCGTGGCGCATGCCGACGGGAATAAATGCGCACGTTGCTGGACTTACAGCGATACAGTCGGCAAATCGTCTCATGGTGATTTGTGCCAGCGCTGTGCGGCAATTGTGGGTGAATAAACGACACCCCACATTATTCAGTTGGTAATAGTAAAGCGGCAGGTCTACAGCCCGCCGCTTTTTACAATTCGTTTGGGGGAATGATATGTTTGGTCTTTTTTTGGCGCTGGGCGCGGTAGTTCTGATTGTGATGGATCAATTTACCAAGTGGCTTGCCAAAACCTATCTTGAGGGCAATGCTCCCTTTGTATTAATCCACGGCGTGTTTGAATTAAACTATCTTGAAAATTCCGGTGCAGCTTTCGGCATTCTATCTGATAAGAGATATTTGCTGATCGGTATAACTTCGGTTGCGCTACTGGCGCTTTTTTATGTGCTGGTGACAAGGAAGCNNCAAGCTGGTAACCATAAGCGGCACCCTTGTGCTTGCGGGGGGTGTGGGAAATCTGATTGACCGGATTTTTAGACATAAGGTAGTTGATTTTTTCTATTTTAAGGCAATTAATTTTGCAATCTTTAATCTTGCAGACTGTTTTGTGGTTGTAGGGGCATCATTGATTTTGTTTTATTATCTGTTTCTGTATAAAGAAAAAAAAGACCTTTCACNNATCACATGCTCAGACACCCCAAGGTGCTGTGAAGGAGGATACCGCTCATGGAGCTGCGGACACTGAATCCTTTGCCGGAGACGGCGGGGGAGAGGCTTGACCGATATATTAGTGACACGCTGGATGTCACAAGATCGCAAGTGCAAGACTGGTTGGGACGCGGCTTTGTCAAGGTGGATGGTAGCAAGAAACCAAAGAATTATCGACTCCGGACCGGGGATATCATCCAGGTTAGTATTCCCGACCCCGTATCCCATGAGGTAATGCCTGAACCAATTAATCTTGATATTGTATACGAAGATGACCATTTGCTTGTTGTAAACAAGCCCGAGGGAATGGTTGTACATCCTGCAGCCGGTAATTATGATGGTACGCTCGTAAATGCGCTTTTAGCGTATTGCGGTGACNNCAGCCTGTCGGAGATTGGCGGTGAGATGCGGCCCGGAATTGTTCATAGAATTGATAAAGACACAAGCGGCTTGCTGATTGTTGCCAAAAACGATAAGGCGCATCAGGCGCTCGCGGCACAGATAAAAGCCCACAGCTTTACCAGAATTTATGAAGCTGTGGTTGTCGGCAGGATCAAGGAGGATAGTGCAACCATAGATGCCCCCATCGGCCGACATCCGGTTCAGCGCAAGAAAATGGCCGTTTTGTCCAATGAAATGTTGGCGGCAGGGAAGGCGAAACATGCCATTTCGCATTACGAAGTGATTGCGCGGTACAAGAGATACACTCACATCCGAGTAAAGCTGGAAACAGGTCGTACTCACCAGATCCGGGTGCATATGTCCCATATTGGTCATCCGTTGGCAGGGGACGGGGTATACGGATTGAAAAGGCAGCCTGTCGATTTGCACGGGCAATGTCTTCATGCCCGAACCATCGGATTTGTTCATCCGGTTGATGGACGCTATATCGAGCTGACAAGCGATCTACCCGACTATTTCACCGCTTTTCTAAACAGGTTGGGTGAGAAAGAATAGAATAAGGACATGTGTATAATATTTAGACTTAAACAATATAGATAATCGGTATGCCGGGCAGCTTTACTTCAAGCTGATTTCTCAGAAATATCTCGCCCTGTGCCCTTAGCTCTTCACGATACCAATACTTGCCCCTACCGCGTCCGGTCATCAAGGATTGGTCATACAAATCAACCGCTTTCGGAAAAGCTTCGGCATTGATGGCACGGTGCACATAGCTGTAAGTCATAAATATAATTTCTATAAAAATCTGGCTTTTGGTTTTTTCGGAAAGCTCGTCCGCCAGCTGGTCAATTAATTTGGAATAAAGCTCCTTCCAGTTTTCCACAAAAATAACGGGTGCAATCAGAATGCCAGCTTTGTAGTCGGCTTGGCACATTTGGTTGAGGGCGCGAATCCTGTTTTTAAGCTGGGAAGTACCAAACTCAATTTTGCTTATAATCTCCTGCGGGTTGACACTCATACGCATGATAACTCGCCCGTTGTGATCAAGCGGGAGAAGCGACTCCACCATATCAAACTTTGTCGGAAATGTGATTAGCCCCTTTTTATTTTTACCAAAGTTTTGAATGGTCCATTCGAGATTTTGGGTTATGGTATTCTCAAGCACCATATCGCTGTTGCTTCCAATCTCAAAAACCAGATCTTTTTCGGCTTCCTCGGCTGTTTTAATAATCTTATAAAGCATCTGTTCCCGATTAACGAACAGTCTTAGGTACGAGCATTTGTTATAATTGCAGACCAGATAGCAGTAGAGGCACATTGCTGTGCATCCCGAGGAAGTATATGGTACCAAAAAATCCGACACCTTATGATTGGGTGTGTGTTTCAGTGATTTACGCACACCGACAATCAGGTGTCTTTTCATTTTCGGGAATTCCTGATTGGATCTAGTTCGAAGCTGCTCAATATTATTATGATTTTCAATGGCAATCCATGGAATATCATTGAATGTTTCTTTCAACGTCTTTCCAAGGGCATATTTCAGTGCCGCTGGTTCGTAAAACACCTTGTCAGGCTTCAAAATTTCCACGCCCCTTGGAGCTTAAAGAAATGCTTTAAGCTCTTTGATGTTGTTTTCTTCAAATTTTTGGAGCTTCTTCATTAAGCCGAGGATATCCGGCTCGGCATTCTGATATTTTTTAATGTTTTTGATTGCATTGATTACACCCATATTACTCCCTATGATCAGCATTTCTGCAATATGGGAAGCAGATTTGTCGGTTATCGTCTGGAGATTGATCATCAGATAGGTTCTGATTTTTTCAAATGCGCTGATGCCCTTTTCGTCATATCCGTTTTTATTCAGCATCTCACGTGCTGCGTGATGGATCTCCTTATATTCCCGATATTGAGATTGGAGGTGTTTTTTGAAGTTTGCGTTTTCTGTAATACTCGCCAGATGCTCGATTGTTTCTACCCCCATCTGGGAGTTCTGATAAATAAAATTCAGCATTTCGGCGTTTCCATTCATAGATATCTAACCCCTTTCCAAGAAACTAATTTATAAAAGTTGCCCGCTTTTTATCAAGATTATTATATCCGATAAAAAGCGGGCAACTTTGGATTTATTTGTTATCCCCTTGCTTTTCTTTATTTATTTTGCGTTTTGCAGGATTCCTCATGCAAAACGGCTGGGGATATTTCTTGTGATTTATATGGTGTGCAATACATTCGTCACATTTTCCGTGCCTTTTGCATTTCAACCACCTGCAGGTGCATTTTTCATTGCTATTAATTCCGGATTGATTTGCCATTACGATTCTCAAAGCCTTTTCTCTATTTGTATCCATTGTCATTATAGCGTTAAATACTGTAAAAAAACCTGTATTTTTCAGGGAATGCCTATAAGGCCGTAATGAAGAAGTTGGTGTATGATTTACGCTAAAAACGCGGTTCTGTGCGAATATGGCGAGAAATTACAATAATTTACCTGAAAATTACGTGTAAAAAATTAACATCGGTACTTGCAATTTTCCAAAAGGCAGTCTATAATAGGGATTGAGTGGTTGAAAGTAGTGTAAAGTGTGACGAAGTGGTGACAAGTGGTGAGTTTCAACATTTTCCACAGAGTTTTCAACAATGGTTGCGTGTGGTTTAAATAAACCACATAAAAGGAAGGAAACGGGGCAAACCATGTTATACGGCCGATATGAACATAATATCGATGCGAAGGGGCGCATTTTTGTGCCGGCTAAGCTTCGTGAAAAGCTGGGCGATTGCTTTATTGCCGCGGCTGTTATGGATCATTGCGTCAGCCTGTATTCCATGGAGGAATGGGACAAGCTCCAGCAGGGACTTGCTGAAATGCCTTTTACCAAGGCGCGTAAGCTTCAGCGCTACCTTTCATCCAACGCTGCCGATGTGCAGGTCGACTCACAGGGCCGAATCCTGCTCCCACGACATCTGCTTGGATATGCATCACTTCAAAAGCGGGCGCTGGTAATCGGCGCCGGCAATAGGGCAGAAATTTGGAATCCAGAAGGATATGAAACCGAAAGTCTCCAAATGACACCGGAAGAGGTGGAGAACGAGTTCATGGAGCTGGGATTTTAGTGTAATCAATGTAAAGGCGGTGGGTTCGGCATGGGCGGGCAAACATGCTCCGGCAGACATAAAGGCTTGCCGTATCATATACCGGTTTTGCTTGATGAAACCATACAAACGCTGAACATCCATGAGGATGGGATATATCTTGATGCGACAGCCGGGGGCGGAGGTCATTCCTTTGAAATTGCATCCCGCCTTAAAGCAGGGCGGCTGATCGCAATTGACCAGGATCCTGATGCGGTGAAAGAGGCATCAGGGAGGCTGGAAGGGCTTCCTGCTCGCGTAATCCGCGCAAACTTTGTCGAAATGAAAACAGTGCTTGATGATCTTGGAATAAAGTCGGTGGACGGTATTCTGATGGATATCGGGGTTTCTTCCCACCAGCTTGACGCACCGGAACGCGGTTTTTCCTATCATGCAGATGCTCATCTGGATATGCGAATGAGCCAAACGGGTAACACCGCCGCTCATCTTGTNNACTTGTCAATACATTGGATGAAAAACAGCTTGCAGAGATATTTTATCGTTACGGGGAAGAAAAATACGCCCGCCCCATTGCCCGCTCCATTGTTCGTGAGCGGGAAGTACAAGCAATCACAACCACCGGTCGGTTAGCCGAGCTTATCAAAAATTCGGTGCCGGCTTCCTATCGCAGGAACGGTCACCCCGCCAGAAAAGTGTTTCAGGCGCTGCGTATTGCGGTTAACGGGGAACTGGATTGTCTGTCTGAAGTCCTTGATACCGCTTTTTCACTCCTGAAAGTGAATGGCAGGCTTGCGGTTATAACATTTCACTCCCTTGAAGACCGCATGGTAAAGCAGCGTTTTGTAAAGTGGTGCAAGGGCTGTATCTGTCCGCCGGAGTTTCCGGTATGCGTATGTGGACGTACACCTGCTGCGCGACAGGTTTTGCGCAAGCCGGTGGAAGCATCAAAAGAGGAACTGGAAAACAACCCAAGAAGCAGAAGCGCAAAGCTTCGTTGTATAGAAAAGATTCATAATTTGAACGATTGAGGTGAGAAGAATGGCAATAAACCGGGGAACCGAGGCTTATGACCTTTCGCTTTTCGAGGAGCGGCCGGCAAAAATCGTAAAGCTACATACCAACAAAAAACTGCAAAAAGAGAAACAGCGCAGAAATGCCATTCAGTCTCTGCTGAATACTGTTGCTACCTTATGTGTTGCGGCTTTGGTGGTTACCGTAATCGGAATGATGATCATGAGCAAGGTAAGGCTGACCGAAATGGATGATAAAATCAACACCATGGAAAAGCGGCTAACCGAGCTGCAGAGCGAGAAAATCCGTCTGACTGACCAATTGGCAAGCAAGACTTCGACAAAAAGCGTCGAAGAATACGCATATAACGTGCTGGGAATGCAAAAAATTGAATCGTCTCAAATCGAGTATATTGAGTCGGAAAACGGCGACAAAGCGGTTGTATCAAAGAAAACCGATTCCAATGTATTTGAAACGACTTTAGCTTCAATTGGAAATTTTTTCACGCAACTGGCATACCTGTTTGAATGATTCAATAAGTATGAGTGAGGGCTTATCATCGGGTTCTCACAACGCTGAGAGTTGGGATGAATAAATCTTGACTCTCTTTTCTTTCAGGGAGGGTAAGGCTGAAATATAATTCAACCCGGGAAACTGATTTTGGGCTTTTCCCTCCTGCCGCTTTGCGGCAGTGCGTTTTTCCACCTGAATTGAATATTTGTAGCTTTCAAACCGAAGGTACGGAAAGGCAGGTTTTTTATGGCGAAGAGCGTAAAGAATAAAGTTACTACAAAAGCGCCCACCCGGCAGATGTGGCGTCGTTCCATTATTGTGCTCGCCTTAATGCTTTGCTTTTGCATTGGTGTCCTTGGCAAGCTGTCCGTGATTCAGATTGCCGAAGCGGATTATTGGCGTGAAAAAGCAGTCCAGCAGCAGATGAGCGACAATGTTACTTCACCCAAACGAGGCACAATATATGATTCCAAAATGACGGTTCTTGCCCAGTCGGCTACCGTTTGGACTGTGATTATGTCTCCCAACAGCATCAAGAACCAAGAAACGAGAGTGAAAATTGCGGATGATTTGAGCAAGCTGCTGGAAGTAGACCGCGAAAAGCTTTATAAAAAAACGCTAAAAAAGAACTCACAGTATGAAATCGTAAAGGCAAAAATCGAGTATCCGCTGCGCGTTGCGCTAAGCGAATGGATACAGGATCATAAGCTTGAAGGTGTTTTCCGCATTATAGAGGATTATAAAAGGTATTACCCCCTGAGCAGTTTGGCATCCTCTGTCCTCGGATTTACCGGTACTGATAATAACGGCTTGTATGGATTGGAAGCGTATTACGAAAAAACCCTTGCAGGCAAACCCGGACGAATTGTAACCGCAAAAAACGGTTGGGGTGACGACCTTGACGTAAAACTGAGGTTTGAAAAAGCCATTGACGGGCAGGACGGCAACAGTCTTGTGCTCACGATTGACAGTGCGGTTCAATATTATGCCGAAAAGTATCTGGAGATTGCGGTTAAGGAAACCGGAAGTACCAACCGCGGCTCGGTCATTGTTATGGATGTCGACACAGGGGCAATCATAGCCATGGCAACCAAGGGCGATTTTGATCCCAATCAACCCATGACGGTAACCAACCCCGACCTGCAGACCAAGATTGCACTGCTTTCGGGGGACGAAAGGTCAGCTGCACTCAAGAAAGCCCGTGAGGAGCAATGGGTAAACAAGCCGATCGCAGACTTTTACGATCCCGGTTCTGTCTTTAAAACGTTTACTGCATCTATGGGCATTGAGGAAGGGACTGTAAACGAAAATACCCGCTTTTTCTGCAGGGGCGGGCTGAAAGTCAATGATCGTTATATTCGGTGTCACAAACCAGGCGGTCATGGTTCTCTGAACTTTGCCGAAGCCATTTCAAGCTCATGCAATCCTGCTTTTATGGAAGTAGGACAGAAGCTCGGCGGTAAGCTGTTTTATAAATACTTCAACGGGTTTGGCTTCACAGAGCGAACCGGGATTGATATGCTGAGCGAATCCAAGGTTACGGATTTACTGTATTTCGATGAAGGCGAACTAAATCTCTTGAATCTTTCGGTATCATCCTTTGGCCAGAACTTTAAAGTAACGCCGATTCAAATGATTGCTGCAATGTCGGCGGTTGCAAACGGCGGCAAACTGATGCAGCCATATGTGGTTCAACAGGTTCTGGACAGCAACGGAAATGTGATTTCCAATACCGATCCTATCATAAAGAGGCAGGTTATTTCAGAAAGCACCTCAAACCGGGTAAATAAAATGCTTGCAGATTCGGTTAATGGGGGCGGTGCCAAGAATGCATATATTCCGGGATATCGCATGGCCGGCAAAACTGGAACCTCGGATAAAACAGACCAAAATGTAAAAAACAAAACCAAAGACGTTGTTGCCTCATTTTCTGGGTTTGCACCAGCCGACGACCCAAGATATGCAATTCTTGTCATGCTGGATGAACCGCAGACGACTATCCGGTTTGGCGGAACATTGGCCGCCCCGGTTGCGCAGAAAGTGATGGCGGAAGCTTTGCCATATCTCGGCGTTGAGCCGTCCTATACCGAAGAAGAAAAAGCCGCTATGGATCGTTCCACTCCGAATGTGACCAATAAAAAGGTGTCGGTTGCACAGACCATGCTGAAAAACAGCGACCTAAAATATCAGGTGGTCGGCAGCGGAGAAACGGTGATCAAACAGGTTCCTGAGAAAGGCGAGAGTATACCGAGATACGGCACGGTGGTTCTTTACACCGAGGAAGGAAAGCTTTCGCAAACCACCACAATCCCCGATTTCAAGGGTATGACAATGGCGCAGGCCAATGTTGCCGCTGCTAATCATAAAATTAACATACAGATGAGTGGTCTTGGTACCGACAGCGGCGAGGCAAAAGCCTCCGGCCAAAGCGTTGAGGCGGGAAAGAAAGTGCCGCTCGGTACAGTAGTAAAAATTAGCTTTGTGTACGAAGATCGTATTGAGTAAACCACATATCGCGCATACTTTATATATAAGATGCCGTTTATGTGTGGGGAGGTTTGATTATGAAGCTGTCTGAACTTATGAAGGGGATTTCCCTTCCCGAAGGCTGTGACAGGGAGATAGCCGGTATTACCTGCGACTCCCGCCGCGTTGCCGAAGGGTGGGTATTTGTGTGCATAAAGGGTGCAAACGTCGATGGACACCGCTTCGCCGCCCAGGCCGAGAAGGCCGGAGCGGCGGTGATTGTGGCCGAGAAGGATACCGGCTGTGTCGGACAGCTGATTGTTCCGTCTACACGTGCGGCATGGCCAAATATGTGCGCAAACTGGTTCGGTGAGCCGGCACAGCACCTTCATCTGGTCGGAGTAACCGGAACAAACGGTAAGACTTCTACAACCTATATGCTCAAAGCACTGTTGGAATCCTGCAGCCATAAGGTGGGTCTAATCGGCACAATACAGAACATGATTGGTGACAGGGTGCTTCCGTCCGGTCATACAACCCCCGATCCGTATGATCTTCAAAGTATGCTTGCGCTGATGGTAGCCGAGGGCTGCACCTATACCGTGATGGAGGTTTCATCCCACGCGCTTGATCAGGATCGGGTGGGGGGGCTGGTATTCGATTCAGCGGTGTTTACCAACCTCACACAGGATCATCTTGATTATCATAAAACAATGGAGAATTATTTCGAAAGCAAGAAAAAGCTATTTCGTCAATGCAGAAAAGCGGTTGTAAATCTGGATGATCCATCCACTGAAACATTAATATCGGGCTTAACATGTCCAATCGTAACCTATTCTTCCCACCTTAATGAGGCCACCTATACTGCAAGAAACATACGCCCGCGTCCCGACGGAGTTGATTTTGAGCTTGTGGGCATTGGTGAGATCGGAAGGGTGAGGCTTCCCNNGCTGGCAGCCGCATCCTGTGCGCTGTCCCTCGGATTGCCGTTCGAAAAGGTGGTTCAGACACTGGCGCAGGTTAAGGGCGTAAAGGGAAGGGCAGAGATTGTTCCAACAGAGCGCAATTTCACTGTCGTGATTGATTATGCGCACACCCCGGACGGACTTGAAAAAATATGTGAAACCATGAAAAAGTGCAGCCGTGGAAGGCTGGTTACACTGTTTGGCTGTGGCGGCGACCGTGATCGCACAAAAAGGCCGCTGATGGGGGCTGCTGCAGCTGCGCTGTCCGATTTTTTGATTATAACCTCCGACAATCCCCGCACAGAAAATCCCAACGCCATTATAGATGAAATCCTGACGGGTATCCCCGTGAAAGGAACGCCGTATAAGGTGATTGTAAACCGTGTGGAGGCAATTCATTGGGCGATAGCAAATGCCCAGCCCGGGGACACCATTCTTCTTGCCGGTAAGGGGCATGAAACCTATCAGATTTTGGCGGACGGATGTATCCATCTTGACGAACGTGAAATTGTGGCGGATGCGCTGCGTCAAACTGCCGGACAGTAAGCAAAAAACAGCTTACACCTTTTTCAAATCAGTCTTAT
Organism: Oscillospiraceae bacterium; assembly: GCA_003519645.1. Next base: position 6,149 of record DOWI01000108.1, on the reverse strand, counting down.
GTCCTTTCCGGATATAAGACCCGGAAAGGACATGAGTCATAAAATGGATTTAAAAACCATGACTGCTCTTGCAGCTTCGGCATTGGCAGCATTTCTAATGGCGGCATTGGCGGGCCGCAGTGCGATTCCTTTTCTTCACAGACTTAAATTCGGGCAGACAATCAGAGACATAGGCCCTGCATGGCATAAAAAGAAACAGGGAACTCCCACCATGGGCGGCGTTCTTTTCATAGGTGCATCCGTTTTGACCTTTGTCGCAGCGGTTGTTATTTTTGAGTATGTTCTGCAAATCAGAATGTTTAAAGCCACACAGCTGACGCTTACCAGCCTTTTCAGCGGTGTCTTGTTGGCTGTCCTTTGCGGCGCTCTTGGGTTTGCCGATGATTTTATCAAGGTGGTTAAAAAGCGCAATTTAGGTCTCACAGCAAGGCAGAAGCTGTTTGGACAATTGCTGGTTGCCCTAGGCTATGCCATGTCGCTGTATATGGCGGGCGGTACTTCGGTTAATATACCGTATTATGGGAAGATCGACCTTGGGATCTGGATGGTTCCGTTTACAATGTTTGTTGTGGTCAGCATGAGCAATGCGGTCAACATCACCGACGGGATTGATGGACTCTGCGGGATGGTCAGCTTCTTTGCAACCCTGTTCTTTATTGTTGCCGCCGGCATAAAAGGTTATCTAGGCCAAAGCCTGCTGGCAGCGGTCACGGCCGGGGCGATTGCAGGATTTCTTGTTTGGAATCTTCATCCCGCCAGAGTGTTTATGGGGGATACCGGATCACTCTTTCTAGGAGGAATTATTACCGCGTTTGCGTTTGGCATCAATCAGCCGTTCTTGCTTATTTTTGTCGGGTTGATCTATATAATAGAAATTCTTTCCGTAGTATTGCAGGTGTTGTATTTCAAAGCAAGCGGCGGAAAAAGGCTATTCAAAATGGCACCTCTGCATCATCATTTTGAGATGTCGGGCTGGAGCGAAAACAAAATTGTTGTCGTGTTTTCGTTGCTTACCATTGGCGGCGGAATTGTGGCAGCGGCTTTAATTTTATACGCATAAAAAATTGTGTTTCTATAAATACGCATAATTCAGACGATACTCCGGTATACTGAATAAATGGTTAATTTTAACCAATAGGCTTGGGGCATGTATTACGCACATATACAGGCTTTGATTATTATACTGCACAGAAAGGTATGGTTCACAATGGCGGCTTCAAGAAGTTCATCGGTCAACGCTGCGAGTGCAAAGCCGAAAAAAAGGCTGCGCGCTTTTTCGGTGTCACAGGGCTTTGATATGCCGTTCCTTGTCATACTGATGATTATTCTGGTGGTAGGTTTAATCAGCCTGTTTTCGGCAAGCTATGCCTATTCATTTTACTGGAACGGCGGCGACAGTTTCTTTTATATTAAGAAACAAATAATATTTGCGATTTTAGGCGTAATTATTATGCTGGGTGTATCAACCGTTGACTATCATATTCTTCATCATGTGGCTTTCCCGTTGATGGGAGTTTCTTATATTCTTCTAGCTGTGGCTCTTATGCTTCCTTCCTCTACAGGCGTACATCGCTGGATACGTCTGCCCGGTGTCCAGTTTCAGCCATCCGAAATTGCTAAATTTGCGCTGATTTTGTTGTTTGCCCACCTGATATCAATCAATCATAAAAAGATGAAAACATTTACTGCAGGGTACCTGCCGTTTATGCTGATTTTAGGAATTACCTGCGGACTTGTCTTTATTGAACCGCATCTTTCGGGAACTATATTGCTGCTTGGTATCGGGATATTCATGATGTATGTCGGCGGAACGCGGCTTTTATATCTTCTCTTAACAATGGGAGCTGGAGGGGCAGCCTTTTTCTTCATGGTGTTTATCAAAGGCTACGAGCAGGACCGAATCAATGTATGGTTTGATCCTGTTAAGGCTTATGCAGAAAACAGCAACGAGGCATGGCAGACAATCCAATCTTTGTTTGCAATCGGATCAGGCGGAATTATGGGGCAGGGGCTGGGAAATTCCCGACAGAAGCACCTGTTTCTACCCGAACCGCATAATGATTTTATATTTTCGGTTATTTGCGAAGAACTCGGTTTTGTTGGCGCAGTTTTAATTATCGTATTGTTTGCACTTCTTGTCTGGCGCGGGATTACCATTGGTATGAAATCTCCTGATAAGTTCGGATCCATGCTGGCCATTGGTCTTACCATCCAGGTTGGAATACAGGCAATTATGAATATGGCGGTTGTCACCAATACAATCCCCAATACGGGAATCAGCCTGCCTTTTTTCAGTTACGGCGGTACGTCTCTTGTAATGCTGTTAGCGCAAATGGGCGTAGTGCTTTCTGTATCCAGACATGCCGGATTAGGGGGATCATAATACCCAGACTGGAGGCGCATATCATGCGAGCTTTACTGACAGGCGGCGGAACAGCAGGCCATATAAATCCGGCGCTGGCCATAGCGGCAAAGATTAAGCAGGAAAATCCTCATGCAGAAATTCTGTTTGTGGGTGCCAAGGGACGGATGGAAACACGGCTGGTTCCCGAAGCCGGTTATCCCCTTGAAACCGTCAATGTGCAGGGATTTCAGCGTAAGCTTTCTATTAAAAACATTGGGCGAAATTTTGCAGCGGCTTACCACGCGGTAACGGCGGGTTCCGACTGCGCGCAGATCCTGAGACGCTTTGCTCCGGATGTTGCAATTGGAACCGGAGGATATGTAAGCGGCCCGATACTTCGAAAAGCAGCAAAAATGGGGATTCCGGTGCTGGTTCATGAGTCAAATGCGTTTCCGGGCGTGACAGTGCGTGTATTGGCGAAATATGCAGATGCAGTACTTATTTCTGAAAAAGAGGCGCGAAAATATCTGCCCGCCGATGCCAAAGTAATCGTCACAGGCAATCCTTTACGGCGAGAATTTCAAAACTA
>DOWI01000108.1:0-3209 GCA_003519645.1 Oscillospiraceae bacterium | reverse complement strand
CAGTGCCATGACCGAGGTTCTGATCCGCAGCGCCAAGACAGGGCAGCTGCAGCATATTCACGCAACCGGGCGGGCTGGATATATAGATATGATCGGCAAGCTGCGTGAAAACGGTTTATCGGAAGAAAATAGGAGCATCCGCGTGCTTGACTATATTAACGATATGGCACGGTGCATGGCCTCAGCAGATTTGGTTATATCCCGATGCGGGGCAATGACCTTAAGTGAGCTTCCCGCTTCAGGAAGGCCGTCCATACTGATTCCCTCTCCCAACGTCGCAGAAAATCATCAGTATCATAATGCGATGGCTTTGGTTAACAAGGGCGCAGCGGTTTGCATTGAGGAAAAAAACCTGACAGCAGACAGTTTGTGGCGTGAAATTATGCGGATAACCTCTGCTCCGGAATTAATGAGGAAAATGGGTGAAAATGCGCGGCGATCGGCTATATTGGATGCAGATGACCGAATTTATGCGGTGATTGAACAGACATTAAGAAATCGCGAAAGCAAATCAAAATAATGGTAAGTACAATTCATTTCGCCCGAAATTACTTCATAAATATATTACCGCCCGTATAATAGCTGGATATATTACAAATTGAAAAGCGTCGGTTATGATCATAGCCTGTTTCAAAAGGGTTATGTCTGTATTCCGGCGTTTTTTTTGCAATTATTCACCCATACGTACGTTTTTGCATAGGATGGTTTTGCAGGTGCGTGTAAGACCACAGGGGTACTCTTGCCTGTGGTATATACCGATATTGCTCTATCGGCTGTGAATATTGGTATGCTGGAGCTGCTGCAAAACACACAGGACTCTTTATTTATTCAATTTTATGTGTCGTTTGCATTAGTTCCGTCACGCCCTCTCCAAAAGCGAAAGGGTGCGTGATATGTCGAGACTGATGATTGAAGGTAAACATAGAATTAGTGGTGCAGTGAAAATACATGGTGCTAAAAACAGTGCTCTCCCAGTTCTGGCAGCCACCTTGCTGGCCAGAGGAACAAGTGAAATACATAACTGTCCGTTGCTTTCTGATGTGGCAGCCTCTATTCGGATTCTTCGATATCTGGGCTGCACGGTCAGCCGTTCCAATGGTTGTGTCACGGTAGACTCTACCAGCCTAAACCGCAGTGACATCCCAGATACACTTATGCGGGAGATGCGATCCTCGATTGTATTTCTAGGCGCAATTGCTGCCCGAACCGGTGAGGCGCACATGTCATTTCCCGGTGGCTGCGAACTGGGAACCAGACCAATCGATCTTCATCTTTCGGCGCTGCGGCAGCTCGGAATGGAAATCGTGGAAGAGGGCGGCAGGCTAGAGTGTCGCGTAGCCGGGCGACTGAAAGGCACAACCATAGCACTTGCCTTCCCGAGTGTCGGGGCAACCGAAAACATTTTGCTGGCTTCGGTTACAGCCCAGGGTACCACATCCATACTGAATGCAGCACGAGAACCGGAAATTACAGATTTGTGTAACTATCTCAACCGATGCGGAGCCCGCATATCCGGAGCGGGAGACAGTGCAATTACGGTTGAGGGAGTAGATGCACTTTTCGGCTGTTCTCATAGCGTAATTCCAGATCGAATTGAAACCGTTACATATATGGCGGCGGCTGCAATCACAGGCGGCAGGCTGACATTAAAATCAGTCTATCCGGAGCATATTGCCACCATTCTGCCTGTGTTTGAGGAGGCAGGATGCGCCGTGACCACCGGTGCCGGTGAGTTATCGATCACGGCACCGCCGCGATTACAACGGATTCGGTCAATCCGAACCATCCCGTATCCCGGATTTCCAACCGATGCACAAGCCCCCACCATGGCAATGGTTAGTGTGGCAGACGGCACCAGTGTTTTTATTGAAAATATATTTGAAAGCCGCTATAAACACGCCGGGGAGCTTATGAGATTGGGTGCAAGAATTAAAATTGAAGGACGGGTTGCAGTGGTGGAAGGAGTACCCCGGCTTTCAGGCGCCGAGGTTGAATGTACAGATCTTCGCGGCGGTGCTGCGCTTGTAATTGCGGGTCTTGCCGCGGACGGCATCACAGAGGTCACGCATATCCATCATATTGATCGCGGATATGAAAACTTAGAGCAGAACCTTTGCGATATCGGCGCAGTTGTAAAAAGACTTGAATAAAACAGCGGCATTAAAATATACAGGTGAACGAATTTTTAGTGTGTAATCCGCAGAAGAGAGAGGGAAGTACTAAAAGCGAAAGCACATTTCTCTCGCCAGCATAACCACTGGTTTATTGGTTAAAGCCAGTAAAAAAAGCGGCAGACCATAGTGGGTCTGCCGCCTGAATCCAGCGTGGAAGGCTCATTCTCTGCGCTTTTTAAAGATATCCATAATGCTGGTGAAGTCCTCATCATCGGCAATGGAAGAGGGATTGAAGCCTCCGGTTTGCAGTGTAGTACCTGCTTCGGGTGCTTTATAGGAACCGTCGGTGGAAAATCCGGTAGCGATTACTGTTACACTGAGTTCATCGTCGAGATTTTCGTCAAAGGCTGCACCCCAGATAATGGTTGCATCCGGATGTGCCGCACGTGAAATCATAGAGGAAGCAAGCTCAACATCCTCGAGGTCAATATCGGGAGATGAGGTTATATTGATAATAACACCTCTGGCGCCGTCAATTGAGGTTTCAAGAAGCGGACTGGAGATAGCCGTTTTTGCGGCTATTTCAGCCTTATCCTTGCCTTCGGCATGTCCTACGCCCATATGGGAATATCCGGCGTCCTTCATAACGGTGGTAACGTCGGCAAAGTCAAGATTCACGAGTCCGGGAACTTTAATAAGCTGAGAAATACTTTGAACGCCCTGACGAAGCACATCATCTGCAACCGCAAAAGCGTTTGCAAGTGTGATTCGCTGTTCGCTTACCATCTTAAGTCTTTCGTTTGGAATCACAACTAGACTGTCTACATGCTCGCGCAGGGCGGTGATTCCGCTTTCCGCCTGCTCCATACGTCTGCGTCCTTCAAAAGAAAAAGGCTTGGTTACGATACCGACAGTAAGTATACCGAGGTCGCGGGCAATTTCGGCAATTACGGGGGCAGCACCGGTACCTGTCCCGCCGCCCATACCGGCTGTAATAAACACCATGTCGGTGCCCTGAAGTGCCGCCGTAATTTCGTCCCGGCTTTCCTCGGCAGCGCGCTGACCTTTTTCAGGATTTGCGCCTGCACCGGTACC
>DOWI01000378.1 GCA_003519645.1 Oscillospiraceae bacterium | reverse complement strand
CTCCGGCAGCGGTGTAAAGATGCTAATCAGACCCGACGCAAATATCCCAAATAGCGTGGTCAGCACGATTCCTATGCCTGTGGTTATAAGCATGCTGGTTTTTATGATAGATTTCACGCGTGAGAAATTATTTGCACCATAATTATAGCCCACAAGCGGCTGGCAGCCTGCTGCAAAGCCCATAAAAATGAATGTCCCAATATACATAAGCTTTGCTGCGACACCCATGCCCGCCACTGCGTTTTCTCCGTACGTCTTGGCGAGGTTATTTAATACGATCAACGCTCCGCTCATTAAGAACTGGCTGAGAGCGGCAGGGATGCCGATACCAAAGGTTTGGACCCATATTTTCTTTTCGCCAGAAATGAATTTCAGCTTAAATTTCACAAGTGACTTACCAGACAGGTAATAGTACATATAGTATCCCAGCGCAGCAACATTTCCTAAAACCGTGGCTATCGCAGCACCTCCAATGCCCATATCCAAACCAAAAATGAATATTGGGTCAAGAATGACATTAGTCACCGTTCCTATCATCATTCCGATGATTGAGGGCATGACTGCGCCTTCGCTGCGAATAAGCTGGCCACCGGCGTAGTTGAGCATAACAGGCAGCGTCCCGATAAACATAATGGAGGAATAACTAAATGCGTACGGATATACCGCTTCTGACGCACCGAGCAGCGTGATAAAGGGCTTTAAAAATATGAGTCCCACAGCCATCACCAAGATTCCAAGTCCTGTGCAAATGGCTATTCCCGTTGACAGCGTTTTGTTTGCGGATTGATTATCCTTTTTACCGAGGCAGCGGGAGATATAGGAAGCGGCACCTGTGCTGACAATTGTAGCGATCGCCATCATCAGCATAAAAATCGGAGTTGTTATATTCGCTGCCGCAAGTTGATTCTCATCTTTCAGCATTCCGATAAAGAATGTGTCTACGAGATTATATAGCACCTGTACCATCATACCGAGCACAACGGGTATCGACATTTTCAATATTGCTTTTGTAACTGGTGCATTGCTCATTAGCTCTGTTTGCTTATTCTGCGTCATTTGTTATTTTTCCTCGCTTCTATTGTTATTAATGAAAAGCTGATTGGCCCGTCATACCCTTTTTCACAGCCCCGGTTTTAGGCTTGTCGCTTATGACTTCCCGCCGGCATAGTTTGCATTTAAAGCTGCGAAATAGTGCAGTATATGGCCTCCGCATATTCACTTTACACTAATCTCTTTTGCCTTTTCCAGAATCCGTATACAATAATCATGAAACTGCTCTTTTTCTGCATCAGACAAACAGGATTCTATTTTTTCAAGCCATTCGTCGTATATGTCCACTACATCTGCAATCGTTTTCTTACCCTCGTCGGTAATATTCAAAATGTTTTTACGTCTGTTCGCAGGGTTTTGTATACGCTTGATAAGCCCGCGTTCTTCAAGAGAAACAATCGCTTTTGCTACCGTGGTCTTGTCCAGCATCAAATAATTTGCAATCATATTCTGATATGCATCACTGTGGAAGTAAAGGAATGTGCAGATTTTGTGCTCGGTATCGGATACTCCCGCTTCGCGTATTTTAGCATGACCATATCCCTTTGCGTGTTTGAACAGTAAACTGATCGTGTTAAAATCCATTTTCTACCCCTTTACAGTTGATTTGCCTACAGTTGAATATTCAACTGTTATATTTACACACCTTTTTGTTTTTGTCAATAGGATTCTTAAAAAGCTCAAGCAAAGCCCTTGCAACCCGCATGGTTACTGTGCTTAAGCCGATGTCCTCAATTCGGTTTTCTGCCTTCTCAAGTCTGCGGGAAAGCTCATCCATCACCTTAAAAGCAATTGAAGGTTATTTTGCCATCAGTTCCTTGAGTCGCTCTCCTTGCAGAACACACATGGTCGTCGCCTCCAGCGCTTGGGCATTATCAGTTAGCGGTAGCGATGAAAAGAGGGATAGCTCTCCGATAAATTCTCCAGTCTCAACCAGCCGGAGAACCTGCTCTTTCCCACTTGCATTTAAACGATTCAAGCGTTTTTACTTGTATAATACGCCTATGGGCTTCAGATGGAGACTCTACTNNTAATAAGTGGCTTTTAAGCCACTATGCGTTTTTCATCCATATTGGTTGAAAAATGCGAAGAAGTAGGGAGCTTGGTTTTTTGATAATAATATTATGGTAATAATATACGGTAAATATGTATGGCTCGAACGTATTGACGATATAGGAAATGAGGTATATAATACAATCATAGACTTCGGGGGTGATATAATGTCAACTGTAAAAAGCACAATTAACATCAACAAATATTATAAAGAACAACTTGAAGATCTGGTAAAGCAAAACGTACTCACTTCGTTAACCGAGGGGATCAATTTAGCGATTGAAAAGTTCGTTAATGAAAAACAAAAGGAAGTCTATAATAAACAAATGCAGGAAGCTGCACAAGATGCTGATTTTATGAAACGAACTCTATCGTCACAGCTTGATTTTGAAAAAATAGACATCGAGGTAAACGGAGAATGGTAAAGAAATGGGAAATATATTATGTTGATTTGAACCCTACAAAGGGAAGCGAACAAAAAGGCATAAGACCTATTTTAGTTATGTCCAACAATGCTGTTAACGACAATCTTCCGGTGTTTACGTGCATACCCTTTTCTTCATTGAAAGCCGGTTCAAAAATTTACCCTACTGAAGTTTTTTTGAGTGTGAAAGATAGCGGCTTGCCCAAAGACAGCGTACTAATGCTTCAACAAATTCGCACTATATCAATCGATAGATTATCAGGGGATAAGATAGGCGAGATTAAAGACGATGAGATAAAGTCAAAGATTAAACAAGCTTTATTTACTTATTTTGAGCTTGATTGATGAGATTACGCCATAGAAGCTTGTCGAAGCTCATCCTCAGCTACACGCTTCAGCGTAATTGGTCACAATATGGTGATACAATCTTAGAAGTGCGCTCGGAAAGCCAATTTTTTTGAATAATTACAAAAAGAAGGAGTCTGAAACCTGCATAAGTTCGTTAAGAAAAAGCTAAGTTTTGTATATTTATTCTATATTTTTGCGTTTTCGAGTGGACTCCTAGTCTCCTTTGGGGATTCATCATTAGTATTATCAATATATTTCACCGTCCTAATATCTCTTCCTTCTTTTGCTGAAACTATATTCTTTTTTTAGTCGTTCGAGCATTTCAAACACCACCGGACAAATACTCGCAGAAGTAAGAATATTTAATAAGCTAAATAGTCTTTCTGGTCTGTTTGTAAACGGGTAATCCCTGCAATTTTTAGTTTACAAGCTTTAATTTCACATTCCTCGTCTTCTTTAAGAAAACAACAAGGTTTTACATTAAGTAAATATTCACATAAGTTTTCCTTAATATACCGNNGCAAGAAAATCTTGGCGGAAGCCGAAGCAGACGGTAACATGAAATTTGACTGAAAGCGAAACCCTTTCGCAGTGTTACCTCAGTGGATTGGCTTTCGAGCACAAAGAAGATCGGGGAAAACAGGTAAGAAAGTTAACATGCTGTGAGTTTATCTGCTCACAGCCTGTTATTCCTAAACAGCGATATAACGGTGCTAAGAAACATTCCGATAAGACAAGCTACTGCAATATTATTCTAAAACAGCGTTTTCAATAATATAGTCAATAATCTTCAAATCGAGGGCATATTGTTTTAAGAAAGGTAAGCCATATTCTTCTTCGGTCAAAACATAATCGCTACCAAAATACTTTATTAAATCTTCCTCATTTACTGAAATCCCTGCATTCTCTGCGATTGCTTGACACACAAGGCAATATACCGCTTGCCGATGATTTTCTTCCTTATTGTTCGCAATCAACTCGTCCTTATTTGAAACGCCGACATAAGAAATTAGAAATTCATCCAATTTCATTTCATATAGTTCCGCATAACTCTGATAATAATTCAACATGGATTTTTCGAAATAATCTGTCAGTTTATCAGGCATTGAACTGACCTTCACACTGGTCGACAGGTATTCCCATACATACCCTTCTAAAGCTGTTCTTTTAAGATCGTCGCGCATGCCATCTTTTAGTTCATCAACGGTTTTCCAGCCATATTCAGCAGACAGATTCTTTTCGACAAATTCATCCGTCAGTTCCGGCTGCACCGTTTCCTCAATGTAATTTNNAAGATCGGGGTTTTGCGAATATACTTCGGGGAAAGTAACTTCTACATTTACTGTTTCTCCGGGCATATAACCGATGATTTGTGTTAAGAAATCATCTATATAATTCGCACTACCAGCGATGACATCCGCGCCTTCGTCTCCGGTAGATCCGCCCTCAAACACAATACCGTCTACACTTCCGACATAACTAATGTTTACCATGTCACCATCAGCGACCGCGCGATCTTTTACTTGCACAGGCTCGGAAGAAAATTCAAGCAACAATTGATTTATCGTGGATTGAAGGGCAACATCCGAAACTTGATGTATGTCATTTGGGATCGACATTGATTTGTAATCGAAGAGCTCAACTAAATCAAGAGCTTTTATGTCTTTCCAAAAACCATTTTCATCAATACCATCACTGGGGGAAAACGCTGCAAGGTCTGTGTTTGTGTTTGTGTTTGTGTCTATGTCTTTTCCTTTGTTGCCACCGGCCAACACAACGACAAGCACCACGATGATTGCTATGGAAACAATAGCGGCAAGAGAAATCCATAAGGCTTTTTTGTTACCTCGCTTCTTTTCATTTACCGGCTTTTTATCACCGTTTTCTTTGTTTNNCGTTTGAGAATTAGTTGTTGCGTTTTTATCGTTACTCATTTTCTGTTCTCCTTTTTAGTTTGTTTTATATGTTCCTCTTTACTTATCTTTGCGTTTTTAACTTTCCATCAAGGATCTACATAGCGGCTGCGATATTGATATCGGTCAACTTTCCGTACATCATACCATCAAAAAATATCTTGCCACCCGTTGGAGATGTTAAACCCTACAGAAAGGATAGCGTATTTGGTAATATCGGTCATGTCCTTCCTTCTCTTACTCTTTACCCGCACCCGCTCCACCGTTCTTTCAGCCCAGCGTTCGCTTTGTTTAAAGCACCACGCGACAGCCTTTCGTCTTTATGAGATAGAAGTATTTTGGAAAATCCAACTCACTGATACCGAGCGGCTTAGGCAGACTCAAACTCAATTCCATCGATACAATAGTCATACACAAAAGCTTTCAGAGGTTCCATATCGTTCGACTCATAGAATCGCACCAGCATTATTGTAAAATCCCTCTGCCGTTCAATTGGGACGGAAATAATGCCGCAACCGGATGAAATCATTATCTGATTGCCTGCAAGCATTGATGTCCGTTTGTTCCCGTCAAGAAACATCTGTTTCCTCATAAGATATAACATTAAAGTAATTGCCTTGTCCGTAGAATTTTCGATACCATAAATCCCTGATAATTCTTCTTTGATTTGTGACTCAATAGGTATATCCGGCTGCCATGATGTACCGCCTATGGTCACAGGAACCTTCCTTAAAAATCCAGCATTTATGATTAAGTTGTCACCGCCAACCAGTCGGTTTATTTTACAGATATACGAATAGTCTATCGGGTAGCTTAGATTTTCCAAAACAAACCGCCAAGCGTGCTTTAGATTGTTGACCGCAATAATCTCTGACACCTTGACTCCAGAAATACTCATTCCGTTATATATAGCCTCTGTATCAGGGTATGTCACTGCCAGACCCTCTAATTTTGCACTTTTCCAGATATAATCAATAATATTTCGTCTCGCAACAAAAATGTTTTGTTCAACAGTCATGCGGTATTTTGGTTTCATTAGTCAAAACTCCTTACATGATTTTTCAATAACAATAATACCAAATTTATTATACTGTATTTTTGCCAGCTATTTCAACGAAAACAATATACCTTCCTAAAAAAGCTACTGTTCTTTTTGGGGCCGTTTATCTTATCTCCATACTCACCCTGGTACAATTACGAATAGAAATTCAACAGTCGACATTTGAATGCCTTTAGGGTAAAATCAATTTCCCCACGCTGATGAATATACTCAATCTTGGGTGCCATGTGCTTATGCAAAAATATTTCTCATTCTATTCAGATTTGACTTTAATGATTTTTACTTCACCGCATTATCAAGACTTTGGAGATACCCATATGATATTTTGATAAGCAGAGAAGTGCTCCGGAGTTCGTCGGCAACTACGCCTCTTGTGGACTTTCACCACAGATTGACGGCATGCCCGTCATAC
>DOWI01000449.1 GCA_003519645.1 Oscillospiraceae bacterium | reverse complement strand
ATAAATTCGGTTGTGCAGACCGGCGTGAAATCACCAGTAATAAAATGCGAACTATTTTAGCGTTCTGCCCCAGCACCTATTACGTTCGTGTTTCGAGGCTTTTTAAGCAATATCAATAAAGTTACTCTGTCTGGAGATGCTTGGAATTTGGAAATCGTATACAGAAAAATAAAAGAAACGGATATTGAGAAAGTTCTTCCTATTTATATGGATTATTACAATGGCCGGGAAAGCGGCGTTTGGACGGATAGAACCGTCTATAAGCGCATCCATCAAGTGTGGAGCAGAGAAGATTCCTATTGTATGATTTTTGTATGCAATAAAGCTATAATTGGTTTTGCAATGGGCTATTTTGAGCAGTATGATGATCTGGTCGCTTACGATTTGGTTGAAATCGTGATAGCCGGTGAATATCAAAACAAAGGAATTTTATCTATCCAAACTCGGCTTTCAATTGGAATATGAAAGAATAGAAAACAAGTTTTTCTTTGCGACTTATGAAGAAAGTCAATTTATGTTTGAGGAATTTCATAAGGACGGGTGGAATATTGGTGCTTTAGCATATCCTTTTGGAAGAGGAGTCAACTTTTCTATTAACAGCAGCAATATTGATAAACTTTATAATCAAATCTTGGAATACCAAATAAAACCTTACCGGCAACTTCATGAAACATCTTACCTGTGCGGCGGAAAAATTGAACGGGAAAAACAGTTCTTAATACCTGACGGCTATTTACCCCGGTTTACAGATTAGAAAACCTGTAAACATGGTCTTCGTATTATCATAAATAATTTTTTTCAATCAATCGGGAAACATCAAGGCAATAAAACTTTGCGGCTGAATTAAAACAAATATGGCTTGCACCGGATGCGAAAGTCGCCCGTAAACGTGCTGATTCTCTGGCGCAGGAATACGAAAAGCACTTTCCAGATGCCATTCAAATTCTTGAAGACGGCCTTGAGGATTCGCTCCAATTTTATTCTTTCCCGGCGTTGGATTCCAGAAAAATCGCAAGCTCAAACATGCTCGAAAGGCTGAATAAGGAAATTCGGAGACGTACCCGAGCGGTTGGTATTTTTCCCAATCCCGATTCTTATGTCCGGCTCGTTGCTACATACCTCATGGAATATGCCTAGGACTGGTCAGATGCAAAAGCGTATTTCAGCGCAGAAGCCATTCGCAAAGCTTTTTCTATTGCAGCATAATTCGTTTTTTCGGGGCGAAATTGCAAACTCCTATTGACTCTAACGGATATTGTTAAATTCCGGTACTATCATCATGCGTAAATTCAATTTTTAATTTTGAGAGTACTCGCGTGCTTGATGTCCGGCCCGCTGTGTCACTCAAGGCGGGCGGAGCCGGAATCCGGTATACCTGCCTGATACGGAACCACCAGACCTACTTGTTCCAGGAAGAGAACAAATGGTTTTTGGAATCAAAACAGCCATGCTGATCGGCAAAAAACTGCGGAAGGGAAAATGATTTCCTTCCGCAGTTCGTTAACTTTCAATTATGCATACACAAAATTACAAAACATTTTCGAATTTTACATTTTTCCTTGAATATTTGCTACCCCTGGATTATAATTTGTTTATTGTGTTTTGGTGGAAAATAATTTTATGGGATTTACAGGCAAGGGCTATACTACGATGTTTGGGCATACATGATATAGCCATAATGAGAATCAGCACGAATTCAGATCATTTATATGACAGGAGGGTAATGTCATGCAAGCTAAGTGTCCTGATTGGTACAAACATGGGTGGTCTTTGGATGTTAAAAATCAATCTTGGGTAGAAGACACTGAAAATCAAGTTGCTTTTATTATTAAGACACTGGGATTAACCGGAAAGGAACGAATTCTTGATTTGGCTTGCGGGTATGGTCGCCATGCGATTTCTTTTGCACAAAAAGGTTTTTCCGTAGTAGGTGTGGATATTACAAAGGGCTATATTGATGATGCTATAAAAACTTCTAAGGAAAATTCATTGACCGCAAAATTTATACAGGCAGATATCCGTGATGTTGAGTTTGAAAATGAGTTTGATGTTGTTTTGAACTTAGCTGATGGTGCAATAGGATATTTAGAAACCGATGAGGAAAACCTTAAAATATTTGATGTAATTTCCCGTGCATTAAAAAAAGGTGGAAAACATTTCATGGATGTGTGTAATGCAGAACACGCAGAACACTATTTTCCAAAAACCAGCTGGGAGATTGGCAAGAAAGCATTAGCTTTGGCTCAATTCGATTGGAATAAGGAAACCCATAGAATGTTATATGGCGGTTTTGATATACCATATGGTATACCTGCACAAAAGCCTCAAATTCCTGCAGGTGATCCTACTCGCCTGTATTCCGTGGACGAATTGTCAGCAATTTTTGAGCAGCGCAAAATGAAAATAGTACATACTTTTTCAGATTACAATGGTAGTGAAGCCTCTTATAAAAAGTTACAATTACTTGTATATTCTATTAAGCTGTGAGTATTTCAACCACACCAATAAAATAAGCACACTGAGAATTGTAGTGTAATGACAATTCATTTTACATATTGTTGAACTTGATATCCAGCGGCCTATTGTATTAGAATCTAAAATAGAGGAATAAAAGTATGATGGTTTTCAAAAGCAATCTAACAAATCAGGAAGCGTACTATGAAATATATCATGCAAATTCAGAGCAAAATCCGGGATATATCGTAAAGAAAACTCTAGGTGATAGAGTCTGCGTTAAGAAATGCCAGCAAGATCTAACGGCACAATATTCTACGCAGGTATTCAAGTTTGGACTTATATTTCAAAAGATCACCTGATTTATACTGATTTCAGTAAGGTGATAAAAATAAACGAGCGTAATCCTGAAATCATTTGGTTAATATATAATAAAAGAAACTATGAGATATTAAGGCGGCTTTATAAAGGAAATATTTTAGATTTGGATTCTCTAAAGGGTTATACGCAATAGTACTGATTTATAATTACAGAAAATAGCAGAAGTTCAGTCTTGCTTAATATGAAACAATAACCAACTCAGAGAATTTTTTCGAACTTTCCATTATGTTTATAATATTCTCTAAAAACACGATCTGATTATTTATATAAGGCGAGGAGGAACTGTTCATGGATTTCAGAAAAATTTTTAATGATAAAGTTGCGCCTAAAGATTTTGATAAATTTAGGTTTAGGTATTGTGATGAGCTTTTTGCTGATGTTATTGCTCATTCAAAGCTTAATGCAACAAAAACGGCGCTGGAAATCGGTCCAGGTACCGGACAAGCGACAGAGCCGATTTTGAAAACTAATTGTTCGTATTTAGCCATTGAACTTGGTGAAAATTTCGCAGATGATATGAAAAAGAAATTCAACCGATATAAAAATTTCAATATTGTCAACGCAGATTTTGAAACATATCCTTTCGAAAAAAATATGTTTGATTTAGTATATTCCGCCGCCACAATTCAATGGATACCGGAAGAAATTGCGTTTCCAAAGGTGTATCACATTTTGAAAAGTAACGGTACTCTTGCTATGTTCATGACGCATACCGACTATAGAACCTCAAATGAAGCTTTATACGAAAAAATACAAGATGTATACTCACAATTTTTCAAACCTGAAACCGCATATACTAAGAAATTCGATTACTATAATGCCGTAAATTATGGGTTCGTTGACTTTGAACGGCGTGAATACCACCAAGTTAAAGAATGCACTGCAGATGAATATGTTTCATTTATTAGTATTTATGCTGCCAATTTAACCATACCAGAACCATACAAATCAAAGTTCTTAAATGGAATCAGAAATGCCATTCTAAGTTTTGGCAATAAAATAACGCTGAATAACACAATAATTCTTTATCTTGCAAGGAAACCTTGACTTCCTGTTATGAGCAAAATGGGTAACCAGCTATCTTATCCGAACTTCGCAGTTTGTTCACTTAGTTCCAATTATGAATTAATTATGATACTTATCTGAACATCATGGCAAGAAGATTTGCATTGACGGCAGCTTGTAGTTGCCCATCGTCAACGTGAATTTCTGTTGTAGCTTATACTTCCATATCCTTATGTACATAAGTGTAGCGGCAGTATATCGCAATTTATGGGTGGACAAACCTTTAGGATTTATTCCCGCACCAACAATGTGCTTTTTCACGACATTTTGAATTGCGCGTGAGTGAGTCGGCTGCTATTGCGGGAGATAAACAGTGCATCAGTGCTGACTGCCATGAAGGCCCATTTTCGCTTCCTTGTTCCCGGAGAAGAGTGAAAAGTCTATAAAACAGGCTGCTTAAATATGAAGGAATGATAATAAAATGATAAAACAGGAAAATACCGCTATAACGCATGGTGGAAAATTTCATGCTGATGATGTGTTTTCAGCTGCACTATTAAAAATATTGAATCCACAGATAAATATTGTTCGTTCCTTCCAAATACCTGACAACTTTAATGGAATTGTGTTTGACGTTGGAGGAGGGAAATATGACCATCATCAGGAGGGAGCAGAGGTACGTGAAAACGGTGTACCCTATGCAGCATTTGGTTTGTTATGGCGTGAATTTGGCGAAAGCCTCATAAGTAAATACCTCTCTGAGGAACAAGCAAAGAAAGAAGCGGTATATTTCGATGAAAAGTTTATACAACCTCTGGATGAAGACGATAACACCGGAAGTGGAAACCAGTTAGCGGATATTATCTCAATATTTAATCCAAACTGGGACTCTAACGAATCTTCGGATTGTTGTTTTTCAAAAGCTGTTGACTTTGCCACTATTGTTTTGAAAAAAGAAATTGATAGAATCATGAGTGTACAAAGGGCAAAAGAAATGGTTGAAGCCGCACTTGCCAATTCAAAAGACAGCATCGTAATCTTACCTAGATACGCACCATGGAAAATGGTGCTCATCCCATCGGATGCGGAATTTGTGGTGTATCCTTCTCAGAGGGGTGGGTACAATGCACAGGTAATTCCAGTAGATTTTAACACCAAAGAAGCAAAATGTGATTTTCCTAAGGAATGGGCAGGCAAACCAGAAAATGAATTGCAGCGAATTTCAAGAATTCCAACATTAACCTTTTGCCATAAGAATCGCTTCCTTATATCCGCAGATAGCTTAGAGGATACTATAAAAGCCTGCAAACTTGCAAAAGCTTTATAATATAATATTTCTGTGTACATAATTAAACATTGCTATTTGAACTTCTTATTATATTTATGATATTCTTGCAGAGTACAATCCAATTATATAATAAAGGAACGTGAGGGAAATTTGATATCAAAATAGCATTGTGAGTGATCTATTTGAATGATTTATATACTGGAATATTATGTATGATGGATAAATTCCGTGATGACAGGTCTGCCTGCTGTATCCTATTTTGTGAACCAGGTCGTAAAGCGAAACGACAAATTTCCCGACCAACGTATCGGAGCCTTGAAATGAAACAGAAAATCGGGAGATTTCATCAAATCCGGTCTTTCTCTTTTCCCTTACAGAATTGAAGTGATTGGCTGACCGGTCTCCAACATGCCGAGCAGCTCTTCGCAGAGCATCAGGCAACGGGGATAATGGAAGGGCCCCTTCCACAAAGAGCCTTTCTGCATATGGGAAACCGTGCCGTCACGATGCAGATAGCCGTACCATTCGCCAAATTCCCTGTCTTGAAAATGTCCGAAAGCATAATTGTGGATCGTTTCGAACCATTTTTCATATTTTGAGTTGCCGGTAATGCCATAGGCCATCAGTGTTGCTATCAGGATTTCGGTATGAACCCACCACAGCTTCATGTCATACTCCAGCTGCTCGCAGGGCCGGCCCTCAACGTCCGTGAAATAGTAAACGCCGCCGTATTCCTTATCCCAGCCGCGCTCCAGGGACCAGTCCAGAATATTCAGGCATGTCTGAAACAGTTCCCTGTCATTTGAATAAAGCGCCTCGCACATCATAAACCAGGCGTTTTCTATGGAATGCCCCGGATTCACGGTGCGGCCGGCGGGGTTGTCAATGAAGGAACCGTCGGCTGAGACATCTTCCAGCACACAGTGCATGTCCGGCTTGTAACTGTATTTCAAGATGTCGCTGATAATCTCCCGCACAATTTTTGTATAGTACTCCGACTTTTCTGGGTCGCAGCGCCGCAGAATCTGAGCGCTGCTGACGAAAACCATCGGCACGGCGACTGCACGCTCGGCACGGGTTGAAGCATAGGTTTTCGGTGTGATCCTATAAGGATCGGACGAAGGATCCCGGTAAATCCGCAGCATCATCTCAAAGCATTTTTCCGCTTTTTCCAAAGCGTCCCGGTCGGCGGCGGCNNAGCGTCGTTTGCGGAGGGGCCGTCCATCCCGGGTTACGGTAAAGAACATGCGGCCGTCGGCATCCACGCAGTACCGCTCCAGGAAATTCTTTCCCAGCTTTGCCGCCCGAAGCCATTCGTCGCGCTTCCCGTACCGATTGCAGAGCGCCGAAAAGGTCCATAGGCCGCGCCCTTGGAACCAGCAGGATTTGTCGCTGTTATAGCAGTGTCCTTCCCTGTCCACGGACGTGAGGTAGCCTCCAAACTGTTCATCCAGAAGATCGCTTTTCATCCAAAATGGAATGCAGTTGTCCAGCAGCTGCGAACGATAGAATTCATGATATTTTGCAATTATTTTTTTTTCCATGTTCNNTTCTTTCACCTTCGATATAAATTGCTGATTTTCACCGGCAGCCGTAAAACGTTCGGCGTGGATCAGCCAAATTTCCGCAGAAGCCTGCCGTCGATTTCGCCGAGCGCCATGCCGTGTTTGCTGGAATATACGCAGGCTTCGCCCGCGACCTGCCCCATGTCGATTACGGTTGGGATAATGCGGACGCTCGCCTGCATCAAAAAGGTTGTGGAGATACAACGGCCCGCCGTAATAAGGTTTTCAATCCGGTCGTTGACANNGAGGGGATTTCATAATAATCCCCGTCCCGGTAGGCATTCTGGTGGAAAAGGCCCTTTGTCGCGGAGTGTACATCAATATACCAGTCGCCGCGGGCAACCCCGTCGGGGAACCGGGCCTGCCGGCTATAATCCTCTTCCGTAAGGACATATTTCCCAACCAAACGGTAGGATTCCCGTACGCCGAGCATGCTGGCTTCCTGAATCAAGAAGGAATTTTCGAACCCCGGCATATAATCATGCAGAAAGCGAACCAGCCGGCGGATCATGCGGCGGCCTTCCGTAATTGCCCGCGAACGCGCCNNTGCTGGTGTTATTGGTCAGTGAGGCGATATGCGGGCAGTTGAAAGTCATGCAGCCGGGCTTCATTGGAATGCTGAAATTCTGGTAATAGCGCAGGTCTTCCTTGCGCAGGACACCGTCGTCCACGCCTTTCTGGAACAGGGGCTCAAGTACAAAATGGCGGCCTTTGACCATGGCCGACTCATAATAGCGTCCGTGTGTGAAAATGGAGTAGTCGTCGTGCAGCGACATCACATAGGCACGGTATTTTTCAATATTGATGCCGCCCACTTCAAAACGCAGCGAAGACATCTGATTATTGTGGTTCTCATCCCCGGAAACCGTGGGGACGCCATNNCGCCGCTCGCGTCCACATAATTTGCTGCCGTGAGTGCGCCCAGGCCCTCCACCGTGGTGACCACGAGGTAAAGAATACGGCGTCCGTCCGTCACACAGTCGCTGAGTGTAGCATCGTAAAGAATTTTCACTCCCGCATCCGTACACAGCTCCTCCAGCGATTCCGCCATGACTTCGGAATTGAACCAGAGCATTTTCGTGTTCAGTTCGTCGCGCACGACGCAGCCTTTTTCCTTCAGCTTCTTTTCGAGGTTGAAAAAGTTCTCCAGGTGGCCTGTGAACGATTTCATCATGGGCGCGACGAGCGCGTTGGTAGACGTACCGCCGAGCCGGATGCTTTTTTCCACAATCAGTGTGCGGCATCCGCCCTCCGCGGAACTGATAGCCGCCGATACACCGGCGCTGCCGCCCCCAACAACGATCGTATCATAGTTCCCCAGAAAGGGAATGCGGCGTCCCCGATAATCCAGAAAGCCTTTCTTTATGTCTGTCATACTTATTCCTCCTTGTTCTGCGGGCCCCGGGCCGCCGGACATTCCGCACNNAATATTCCGCTCTCAGCCGGTCGATCCGCTCAAGGACCCAACCAAAGCCCTGGCTCTTTTCGCTGGCAACCAGTGCAAAGTCCAGAATCTTGGGATGAATGGCAGAGCGGCAGAAATCCTTTGCGAAAATGAATGCGGCAATCTCACTTGTCCTGCGGACTTTCAGCGTCTGATTCCAAATACCCAGAAATTTCGAACGGACCGGTTCGCACAGTTCGTCGGTGTACCGGCCCTGTGAATACTCGAGAAAATGATAGAATTCATGCGCAAGAAATAATGCACTGGCTTCTTCCGCCGTTACGGGATACGGCGTTCCCTGCATGGCGGAACTGATCCGCTCGGCTGTCTTAAGAAAAATATCGATCTGCTTTGTCTTGTTGTCATAGTAGATCTGAGAGTGAAGCCCGGAAGCAACATCACCGGGGAAATATCTCACCGTCACACCGTCCGACCGCAGAATTCCGCTTAGATCGGCTCCCCTGTATTTGGCAGCAGCTTCCCTACCCGCCTTTATGCCGCACTCGATATAGTAAGAACGGCGCTCCCGCGGGATTCGACGGTAAACGAAATCTTCTTTCAGATCGCTGTACGCAAAAATTGCGTCGTCGATCGCCCCTACTTTTTCCACCGCTTCCGTCACTCCCTTCGTAAAAATCCGCAAATTCCGTGCCCTGGCGGCGCAGGGCATGGCTTTTCGATTCAGCCCTGCGCGGCCACGGCTATGACGGCTTCTTCGTCGTCGACAAATTCAAGTTCCTGCTCGGCAAGAGACATCATCTGCTCTTTGTCCGTCACACCGCTCAAATCGGCGTTTTTCTGGCGGAAATACAGAAAGATCCGCGGCAGCATGGAACCGCCGGCGTTGTAAACGGTAAGCTCTTCAATCAGTTCGCTCAGTCTTGCCGGCAAATTTTTCTTCTTTGTCATAACCACTTTCGCATTATTTTTCTGCAGACGGATCACGCCTTCAGAATCCACCATGCGGACAAGTTCTTTTTTCGTCTTGATCAATCCGAACAGCGCGCGTCCTGTCTTCACGGCGGTAAAGGCGTACCAGCCGCCCGTCTGAGCGGCCAGCGATACATCCTGCGGCTTCACTCCGGCCGATTCCGCCACAATCTTCGCCATTTCATCAGGGGTTTTTCGTCGCTCGGCCACGTTTTTCGTCCGCAGCTCCGTCGCCCCAGTCGCCACGGCACGAATAATGCTCTTCTGGGTATCGATCTCCACGGAAATTTCCACCGTATCCGGGTTGGCACCCGACTTGACAATCATTTCCGTAACATCATTGCGCAGCTTGCGGATATCTTCCGGCCCCGGATTCACAACGCTCCGTTCGAGCCGTTCCATCATCAGCGCCATTGCGACACCAATTGTGGAAATATAGGGCGCGTTTCTGGCGATCTTGTGGCGAATCCCCATTTTTTCACCCAGGTACGGTACAATGACCGAAGCGGAACCTCCGCCGCCCACAAGATAGATAATGCTGCGGTTGAGGCCGTAATCGTCGATCAACGCATTCACGACCGCA
>DOWI01000408.1 GCA_003519645.1 Oscillospiraceae bacterium | reverse complement strand
ACGGAAGAAAAAACTTTAGACCGTTGCGGTGATATGGATGGTGGCTTGCCGTAATCTGAATCGAGGCATCACATTTCAGATCCACCGTTGTCATAAACATTGCAGGCGTCGATGCAAGTCCGCAGTCGATCACCCGAACACCTGAAGTGGTAAGCGCGTTTATGACAGCGTCGCGTATACGCGGACCGGATATCCGACTGTCGCGCCCCACCGAGACGGTAAGCTGCTCTTCCGGTTTGCCTGTGCGTTTTGTCAGCCAGCCTGCAAAGCCGGCGGCAATATTCTCAACCACTTCATCTGTGAGATCAAGCGGCTCGCCATAGGCGCCCTCAATCGCTACACCGCGTATATCGGTACCGCTTTTAAAATGCTTCCAAAAGGGACTGAGCATGTTATCGTTCCTTTCAATACTCTATTAACCTTAGAGTATTATAACCAATCAAGACCATTTTGTCATCCGCTTTGCGAAAGAATAATGGTTATCATTGTGAAAAATCGTCATGATGCTGGGTATACTATTTGTTGACCACCCGTAATTAGAAAACAATTTTCCACCCTAGCTGTAGCCATTGCGGCAAAGTTGGCTTTCAATAAACATACAAAGGAGCTGCCATCCATGTCCCATATTATTCAAATTCAAGACTTGTATAAAATCTATAATCAGGGTGTCAACCAAGTGAGGGCGCTTGATGGAGTATCGCTTGCAGTGGAACAGGGAGAATTCCTTGCAATCGTCGGTCATTCCGGTTCTGGGAAATCTACCCTGATGAATATGGTGGGCTGCCTTGATACCCCGACTTTTGGTGTATACAAGCTTGAAGGCAAGGATGTAGCCAGCATGACGGATGACCAGCTGTCAGTCATGCGCAACCGCCATATTGGCTTTGTGTTTCAGGGGTTTAACCTGATTGCAGGACTGAATGCGCTTGAAAATGTTGAGCTTCCGCTTATCTATCGCAGTATGAAGCGTGAACAGCGGCGAAAAGTCGCCATAGAATGTCTGGAACGCGTAGGGCTTGGCAATCGTATGCATCACCGCCCTGCCGAAATGTCGGGAGGGCAGCAGCAGCGTGTCGCCATTGCCCGCGCGATTGCCGCTCATCCGCCAATTATTCTGGCGGACGAACCAACCGGAAATCTCGATACTGCATCGGGAAGAGATGTAATGAATATCCTGCTGGATCTTAACGCAGAGGGACGGACCGTAATTCTAATCACCCATGACCGTGAAATCGCCTCATCCGCCAAGAGGATCGTTGAAATACAGGATGGAAAAGTGATATCAGATCAACCTTCAAAGTCAGCTGTATCATAATATAAATACCGCTTTATCAGTCTTTCACATTAATCATCGTCCAAACTTCCGTCTCCATCGTAGACTGCATTGCAAATGTAATCATACAGCTCCCTCGCCGTATTATAAATCTGTTTTATGCTGTCGGAATTAAGATGAAGATTAATGTCAGAAGGATAGCGGGTTTCAATATAAAGCCGGTTCATGCCGGCAGTATCCTCCATAAACCTTTTAAAGGTTTTATCGTGTTTCGCAGCCTGCCGACAAAGCCATGTTAGGTTATGACCATCCACCAAAACACCGGTACTGTCAATCAGATACGCCTTAAATGCTTTTTCGATACATTGCTGGCAGTGAAACCCCGCAATATCATAACATTGCTCCTGCTCAATCAGCAAACGTGCCGCAAGGAGATCTCGAGCGGATATCTCCAGCCAGTCGAAAAATTTTCGGCTGTCGGTGCCGTGCTTAGTCCGCCTCATACAAAACCCTCCCGGTCTTTTGTATGCGTGATGCAAAGCTCATATTGTTTTCAAGAAGCTGACTCCATTCGGCTTCGGTGTAAACTAAAATATCAAAAGACAGCACCGAATCAACTTCCACATACAGTTTGCGCTCGATCATACGGGAATCCCCGTCGCCAATTATGACGCATAATTTGACCGAATGCAATTCACCGTCAGGACTTTGCTTATAACTGAATAAAAGGATTTTCTGTGGTACGCAAATACATATTATATCCCTGCACAAACCATCAAGAAACTCATTCGGCTTCATCTAGAGCACTCCCTTTCGGTTCTTCGAAAATATTATATCACAAACCATATTGATTCACCAGTATTTCACATTTATAAGGGCTTCTTTATAGTACCGTTTTTTCCGTTTTTTCGTATTGGTTATGCCACGTTTGCTTGACATCTAGGTCTTGCTGTGGTATAGTGATTTGCGTTCAAAAACAAACAAACACATACTTGTGCGCTGGTGGCTCAGTAGTTATCCTTAAGGTAGGCATTTTAAGAAAACCGACCGCTTGAATTGTAACGGTTTTTGACAAGATAAAAGGGGAACAAAATGGGAGCAATTGTTGCACCGCCGCTTATCGCCTTTTTGTTGACTATTATTTTTATTTTAGGTGCTATTTCCTTTGTTTGTGGTTTATTATTATTGATATTTCGTACCCTTTTTAAAAAATATCATCAACCGAAGATTATCCTTGTTTATTCAACTTTTTTTTTATTGAGCGGATTGCTCCTTTTTGCATCTTCTTTGGTCGGCGGAGTAAAGCTTGTTAACGTTTTTGTTTCCGCTTTTACAGGAGGTTGAAATGGAGCCATTAGTAATAATTTTCTTATTGCTCTTGTTGTCAATAGTATTGGCAATCTCAGGCACTATACTTTATATTGTAAGATCTATTGTTTCACATAAAAGGCGCCCTTCGTCCGTGCTTCGGGTTGCTCCAATTGTCCTGTTATCTCTCCCGTGCGCCGTATTTTTATCCTTATCGTTGTTCCTGTTTTTCATTATGCTATCCGTATAATTCGCGACAAACTAAAGTCGGGAGTGGAAACCCCGCTCCCCTATATATGCTGATGTGGCTCAATGGCAGAGCAGTTCACTCGTAATGAACAGGTTGTCGGTTCGATTCCGACCATCAGCTCCAAGTAAAAACCCGCTTAATCTGTACGGATTAAGCGGGTTTTTGATGTGTAGTTGTCACAAAAATATTTTCTGCAATTTCGCCAATGCCTTTTTGCGCCTTTTCTCAATGACACTGGCATCTGCCGCACCTTGCAAAAGGGCGACCTGCTCATGCGTTTTCCTCGGGAGTAATCCGAGACAGCTCAGGCAGACGCCGACGGTTTGCTCGACGATCTGGATTTCCTTGGGCGACAATTTTGTTGCCACTTCTATAAACTGTAGCCGTTGCTCTAAGCGCAAATGATCATCCTCCGCTGATGGAGATGGCGGCAGCTCATATTCATAAACAACCCCTGCTGCAATTTGATTCTTATCCAGGTCATCCTGTCCAATACGATCGGCATATTTACACCGACATTAAAGNNACAAAACGCCCATTGTTATATAACTTGTATAATCATCAGTTGTCAAACGAATGATTATACGGAACTTGCGTCAAGGTAAATGAATAGGCTTTAAAATCACCATGAGTGGATATAGCAATTCCGGCGTTCATCAGCTCGCCTCCGCTGTAAACCGCATCACGTTCCTCGATATAATAGCTTTCATGGGGATCCAGCCCGGCCATCTTCAACCGCATATTCGGTTTGCTGCTTGTGCATAGTGTCTGAATATGAACCACGAATGCACGCCGCTTATCCTTCGATACCGACATCCAAGCACATCGCTCGGATGTAAAAGGACTAATTAATCGATAAAAATCCCCTTCTACAATAAGGTCGGATATTCTTCTGTATAAAGATGTCTGTTTCTTAATATCCTCCCGTTCCTGTTCAGTCAGGGAAAGCGGATTAAGCTCATATCCAAACGAGGTGCTCATGGCAACCAAACCACGAGTGTGAAAAGGTGTTGTGCGGCTTACCTGATGATTGGGACAAACAGATACATGAGAAGTCATACTTGAAGGCGGGTACACCATTGAGGTTCCATATTGGATTTTAAGCCGTTCAATCGCATCGGTGTTGTCGCTGGTCCATATTTGCGGCATATAAGCGNNTATAGGATGCCCGGATCAAAGCGACCTCCCCCGCCAGAACACGCCTCGTATAGAACATTAGGGAAACGGGTGGTCAGATAGTCCAGCAAATCGTATAGATTCAAAATATATCGGTGAAATATCTCTGGTTGCTGTGCAGGATTTAGTGCGGAGGAATAGGCATCCGTAATATTGCGATTCATATCCCATTTGATATAGCTAATGCGGTGATTGGCTATAAGACTGCCCAGCTTTTCCTTGAGATAATCTAACACATCGGTGCGTGATAAATCCAACACAAGCTGATGCCGCCCACGGCAGTAAGGTCTTCCTTTCTGGCGAATACACCAATCGGGATGAGCGGCATACAGTTCGCTATCCTCCGAAATCATTTCCGGTTCCAACCAAAGACCGAATTTCATGCCTCTTTTTTCGCATCGCTCGATCAGAGGATCCAGTCCGTGTGGTAGTTTTTTAGTATTCACGAACCAATCACCAAGGGAGGATCTGTCGTTATCTCGATGTCCAAACCAGCCATCGTCCAACACAAAAGTATCAATGCCTAAACCTTCGCAGCTATCAATCAGTTCCATAAGCTTCTGCTCATCGTAATTAAAATAGGTTGCTTCCCAGTTGTTGATAACGATGGGACGTGGCTGGTTGCGATACAAAGAAGCGCCCAGATGGTTGCGGAATACATTATGGAAATTCTGCGAAAGACGGTTAAGCCCTTGCCGGCTATAGGTGAGAACCGCTTCCGGCGTACAAAAAGTCTGATCTGGTTCCAAATTCCAAGCAAAATCAAAAGGGTTAATCCCCATCTGCAAACGAACATAGTCAAATTGATCCAACTCTGCATTGGCAAGAAAATTGCCGCTGTATATCAGAGAAAAACCATAGGCGGCACCGGAATGTTCGGTGGTTTCTGGCGATACGATGGTCATGAATGGATTTTGTTGATGACTCGAAGAACCACGACTGCTTTCTATGGCGTTGATGCCATGCCGTATGGATTGGCGCTCTATCTGCCGTTCACGTGCATGGGCGCCATATAGATTCATCATCTGGTAGTCTTCATTTAATATATCCACGCTTGCACTGAGTGCGCGGAGAATGCGAAGAGGCTGATTGGTGCGATTGACAATAGCGGTGCTTCTCGCAATGCAATCCTCTGCCTCGTATACCGCATAGCGAACTACTACTTCCAACCCCGTGGAAGGATCAAAAAGGACAATCTCCAACGTTTCATCTGCTCCACTAAGTTGTGGAAGACCAGGTTGTGGAGTTCGATCGCCTGACGTTATCGAATGGGAAAGATAACGCAGGTCCAGCAAACGGCTGCCGTTTGGAAATTCGACCTGAATAGCAGGACTGCGGAAGTCCCCACTTCCATACACTGGGTATTCGGACGGATATAAATCCAAGCCGATATTACCATGCATCGATCCCGGATAGTTGGGGGAGAAACCAGAAGGGTAGGTTTGCCATAAGCGGGATGGGTCCAAAGAGTCGATAGAGGCTCCCCAATACCCTCCGAATACATATCCCTCTTTAATAATGCGAAATATATAGCTGGTATTTTTTGTGTTGATGTGGAAAATACCTGTCTTTGAATCAAAATTAATAGGCAAGCAAAATCATCCTTTATATAATCTGGAAATGGAATTCTACCGATAGTTTCTAATCAGGGGTATTGCGAAAAGAATGTAATTGTTTCGCAATACCCCTGATTTTGTATAGCTAAAATACGCTATTTCTTTCTTTTAGCAAATCCGTTTTTTAGCCTACGGTAAACAACAAAACTCCCACCCGCTGCTACTATGATACTGGCAAGACAAAGAATAATAACCAACGGTTTATTTACGTTTTTCTCTCCGGTTTTGTCAGCCGATGTCATAGTGGCAACTGTTTTTTCTTCCACTTTCGATGAGGTGTCGGTTGAAACTTCACTCATCTCTGCGCTCCCAGTCACGAGCGTTGTGCCGATTGAAACGCTTTGCGTGGTATGAGCATTGGTTGTGGTATTGTTTTGTCCTTTGGTAGTGCCTGCAGATGAACGGGTGGTTGTCACTATGGAAGTTCCCGAGATATTGGCATACTGAAAGACAAACTCTTGAGTGGCGGACGCCGAAAAGGAATAATCCTTCATCGCCTCACCTTCCAACTCATAGCCTTCTATCTCTCTGGCAACCAAGCGAATCCTGGCGCCCGCAGCACCTTCAAACCGGATTGCCGGAATCAGGTGCTTTCCGGTATGTTTATCCGTAAACTTGACGGTAACTGCCTTTATTGCGGAAGGCTTGGAATATTTGGCATCCAGAAAATTGCCGATTACCTTTGCGTACAACTGATTACCCATACTCGCAAGATGCACGCCGTCATTATCCAGCAGCTGCTGTGGGCTGTATCTTTCGCACTCGGCGCGCACATCGACGAGATCCACCTTTTTTTCTATCGACACCTGACGCATGATTTCACTGTAATCGTCTAACAGCTGCAGGGCTCCACCTGCAGATGCATAATTCTCCTTGGGATGCCTTGTGTAATACGTTTCCTCAACCATATAGCTTGTGGTGAAAAACACCGGAATGGCGCCAATCCCCCTCACCTTATCAGCAATCGTCTCCAAGTTGTACTTGTACCACTCCTTGGAGGTTTGTGGTGAGTTGGGCCTATCCGTCACATGATCATTCATGCCGAAATTGATGATGACAAAATCCGGATTATGCGCCTTTACCGATGAATCAAAGCGCGAAAGCCCGGCTGAGCTTGTGTTCCCGCCTACGCCGGCATNNAAAATCGATTCTTTAGAGTTTCCGGCCATGTTCCATAATGTGTCAGGCTGTCCCCGAAGAACACGACTCTGGCGTTATGTATCACGTCCGTCTTGGGAGATACCGCTAATGACTGGGCACTATTTCCCACCAAAATCAGCGTGGTCAAGCTCAGCAAAGTACCCTTTGTTATTCTGTACAGCAGTCGTTTTACCATTCCATATACCCCTCTATCGGCTACTTAGAGCTTGCAAGAGTTCTCTACGTAATTGCAGGAAACTCGCATCATCAATCGATTCAAACATTTCTCTGTCGCAATTATCTCCCGATTTAGCAACAAACTCTTCGGGTATATCCGTACCAAACAATTTTGTATATATCTGCACTAATGTAGTGCTTCCTTGCTTTTCCAACTGCCGAATCATTTCAAATTCTTCTATCCCGCGCTTCAGCGCTTTCCAGCGCAGAGTAAGGAGTACTGTTCCACTATTGGATGGTAGCACGAAATGCGTGTCTCCCGCTGGGAAGGTCATATATCGAGCGTCTACACGCGGGTTTTCTGGCCAGACAGTGTAGTTCCAGCGAAGAAATCCCGNNAAAAAAGCAGTGATATAGAACAACAACGATGTTTCGGTAAAGGGGCTATGAACAAACGTGTTGGGGAAATCCGGTCCGCAGCATACATATAAAAGAAAACGCTTGTCCGGAAACTTCTCCATCGCCTCGCAAACGGTTGAATATTCGCGGAATATGCAGTCAATAAACGGAGCGAAATCCTGAATTTCGTCTTGAAAGGTGGAAAGGAATTCTGCATGATTTAAGGCCGCTTTAAATATAAATTTTGGTGCTATTTCTTTAATATGCTCCAAGGATTTTTGATACGCTTCCCTATTTCTTGGCTCGTCAGCTGTAATGCGAACGCGGCTGAGCAAGCCCTTGTGCTCAAAATAGGATTGTAACGATACGATGTAGTGGTCAATTTCTTCCGGCTTGGTAAGATACCGATAAACACCATCCGCGTCAAGGCAGCGGATTTTAATTGGCTCCTGATAATCCGGACAAATAACCGGAAATTTGCCATTCCACACGTTTACAAGACCAAACACTTCAATCTCTTGGTTGATGCCGTACTTCATGCACAAATCGATGTATCGCTGCATCACGGAATAATCGTACCTTAACGTTTCATCTTGGTTGCGGTATACACGAATGCACGAGTATTCATACAGGTTGGCAGGCGTGCGATGCTCTTCGCTGCAGCTTTGACCCGCCCATGGCAGCTGAGATGCAGCGATTGTAATCACCTTCTGTCCCAACTCCGCAAGCGAGCGGATATAGGATTCCAGTACTTCAAAATGTTTGTTGCTCCACAACGGCGTCTCTGCCTTACGCGCAATGTTGCAGGGATGCTGCCACAGATCCAGATAGCAACAATATTCGG